>JANLQB010000574.1:0-3163 GCA_031367565.1 Verrucomicrobiota bacterium | reverse complement strand
GATGCTTCGCCCTCGGAAAAAATACAGCATCTATGATCTGCAACAGCTCAAGGGCAAACGCTGCCTGACGCACATTCACGTGAAGTCGCCGGAGGAAGCGGCGGCGGCGGAGCAGGCGGGCGTGGATTTGATGAGTTGCAGCTTTGACTCGCCGGAGGCGCAGGCGCGGCTGCCGTTGCTCGTCGCGGCGGCTCCGAATAGTTTTCTTTCCGCGGCCACGCCACACGGTTTGGCGTCGTCAGAGGAGGCGATCCGTGTCGCGTTTCGGGCGATCGAAGCGGGCGCGAGTTCGGTCTATTGCTCGGCCAGTTCGTTCATCGTCGAGGCGATGGCGCGCGAGGGAATTCCGGTGGTCGGGCATCTGGGTTTGGTCCCGCGACATGTCACGTGGACCGGCTATCGCGCGATCGGCAAGACGGTGGAGGAAGCGCGGGAGTTGTATCGCGAGATGAAGGAACTGGAAAATGCGGGTGCCTACGCGGCGGAACTCGAAGTCGTGCCGCACGAGCTCGCGCGCTACCTTTGCTCGCAAACGAAGCTGCTTCTCATGTCGCTCGGCTCCGGTCCCGGTTGCGACACCCAGTTCCTTTTCTCCGACGACATCCTCGGCGACTACGAAGAGCGTCCGCCGCGTCACGCCAAGGCTTACCGCGATTTTTCCGCCGAGCATCGCCGCTTGCAGGCGGAGCGGATCGCGGCTTTCAGCGAATACATCGCCGATGTGAAAGAGGGCCGTTTTCCCGACGGCGGTCATCTCGTGGAAATGGACGCGCAAGTGCTCGCTGAAGTCGTGCGTTCGCCTGACGGCGGGGCGGCGTAAGTTTTTGCGGCGCGGGGCGATTGGTCGGAAAAGCGGTCATTCCTTCGCCTTGCCACCCGCGCTCTTTTTCCCGCAAAGTCGCCCGAATGTCCTTCATCCATCCGATCGACCTCGAGCAAACCGGCGACCGAATCGGCTCGGCCATCCGCCGCGCGCAATCGAACCTCCTGCGGCTCCAGCACGACGACGGGCACTGGTGCGGCGAGCTTTTTGTCGATAGCACGCTGTGCTCGGATTACGTGCTTTATATGCATTGGGCCGATGAGCTGGACCCGGTGCTTCAGGATAAATGTGTCGCGCACATCCGGCGGCGGCAGCTCGCGGATGGCGGCTGGAATATTTACGAAGGCGGGCCGTCCGATGTGAACGCGAGCGTGAAAGCGTATTTCGCGCTGAAGCTCGCCGGGCACGCGCCGTCGCAACCGTGGATGCATGAGGCGCGTGCGTGCATCCTGCGCCTCGGCGGCATCCCGCGGATGAATACTTACGCGAAGCTGTATCTCGCGCTGCTCGGGCAGTTCCCGTGGAAATATCTCCCGACGGTCCCGGTCGAGATGGTGTTCTTTCCAAAATGGTTCCCGTTTTCGCTCTACCATATGTCGTCGTGGAGCCGCGCGATGCTCATCCCGCTCGCGATCCTGAATCACCACAAGCCGACGCGTCAGCTCCCCGCCGAGCTGCACTTGCACGAGCTGTATCCGGTCGGCTCGGAGCAAAGTAATCTCGGCCTCTCGTGGCGAAAGCCGCGCGTGAGCTGGCCGAATTTTTTCTTCATCTGCGACGCGCTGCTGAAGTGGCTGCATCTCCTGCCGTGGAAGCCGGGGCGCGGTCTCGCACTGGCGAAAGCGGAGCGCTGGATGTGCGAGCGCATGGGCGAGGGGAGCGATGGGCTGGCGGCGATTTTTCCCGCGATGTTGAACAGCATCATCGCGCTGAAAACGCTCGGTTATGCCAACGATCACGCGCTGCTCGTGAAGGCGAAGAAAGACTTCGCGGGGCTCTTCGTCGATGACCCGCAGGACTTTCGCATCCAGCCGTGTCTGTCGCCCGTGTGGGATTCCGCGATCAATCTCATCGCGCTCATCGAAAGCGGCATGTCGCCGCACGATCCGCGCATCCGCCGCGCGACCGACTGGCTGCTTTCCCAGGAAGTGCGCGTGCCCGGCGACTGGTGCGTGAAAATTCGCGGCGTCGAGCCGAGCGGCTGGGCGTTTGAATACAACAACGTCTATTACCCTGACACCGACGACACGATGATGGTGCTGATGGCGCTGCGCTTTTCGCAGATGAGCGCGACGAACGGCGAGTCGCCCTTTCGCCGCGCGATGCGCTGGCTCATCGCATTCCAGTGCAAGGACGGTGGCTGGGCGGCGTTCGATCGCGACGTCTCGCAGCGTTGGCTGGAAGATGTGCCCTTCGCCGATCACAACGCGATCCTCGATCCGACGTGCAGCGATCTCACCGGTCGCGTGCTTGAACTGCTCGGTTACCTCGGCTGCCCACGCGATGCCGCTTTTGTGGAAGACGCGCGGCAACTCATCCGCGACACGCAGGAAGACGACGGCTCGTGGTACGGTCGCTGGGGCGTGAACTACATCTACGGCACGTGGCAGGTCCTGCGCGGCCTGCGCAGCATCGGAGAAGACATGCGCCAGCCGTGGATCATCCGCGCGAAAGACTGGCTCGAGAGTTGCCAAAACGAAGACGGCGGCTGGGGCGAAACATGCGGCAGCTACGACGACCCGCACACCAAAGGAAAAGGCCCGAGCACTCCCTCGCAAACCGCTTGGGCGCTCATGGGCCTCATCGCGGCCTGCGACCCCGCCAAACCCGGAGACCTTCAGCGCCGCACGATCCGCCGAGGCATCGACTTCCTGATCGAACGCCAATCCGCCGACGGTTCCTGGCCCGAACCCGAAACCACCGGCACCGGCTTCCCCAGCGTCTTCTATCTCCGCTACGACATGTATCGGAATAACTGGCCGCTGTTAGCACTAGCGACGTGGCACAACTATCGCGCGGGCACCTTCCACGCCCAGAGCCAGCATCGGTTTGGGGACGGTGCCGCTTAGCGGAAGGTTAGGGGTTGCGACCCACGTCTTGTGAGCGAAGGCATCTCAATTTGTCCGATTTCCATACGCCGACCCCGCTTGGCTCGACGACGACAACGAAAAAACCGCCGCCCCTTTCGGAGCGGCGGCTTTTCAAACTGACTTAGCCGATCGGCTTAGCGGTGCTCGCGGGAACGCTCGCGGTCGCGTCCTCCGCGTTCTCCACGGTCGCGGTCGGGGGATTGCTCGCTCTGGCCTCCGCCGGCGGCGATGGCTTCGAGGGCTCCGGCGG
>JANLQB010000558.1:0-4266 GCA_031367565.1 Verrucomicrobiota bacterium | reverse complement strand
GCCCACTCGTCTCGCGGTCGAGCCGGTTGATGAGCGAAACCTGCCCGCCGTTCGCGATTTCATACGCGAGCAGTTCGCGCAGCCCTTCCCAAAGTGTGAAGCGCCCGTCCGGTTTGGTCGGGTGCGCTTCGAGATAAGGCGGCTTGTCCACCACGAGCCAGTCCGCCGTTTCCGCGATGATGCGAATACGAGGACGGGGGCGGCTGGGATGGACGGACATTGCGGAAAAGCTGAAAGCAGAATGTGGAAAGCAGAAAGCGCAAACGCCCGCGCACCCTGATCTCAACTTTCCGCTTTCTGCTTTCAGCTTTCAAAATCCCCTGTTACTCACGCATCTCTAATCTCTAAAGCGCACCCAGACATGAGCAACACCGCCGAGATTCGCGAACTGCTTCGCGACAAACCACTCTTCAAGGAATTCAACAACGTCGAAATGGACGAGTTTATCGAGCTGCTCGATCAACGCGAAGCTCCCGCCGGCGACGTGATCGTGAAGCAGGATGATCTCGGCGAGTGCATGTTCATCGTCGTGAAAGGACGCGCGCGCGTGGTGCATCACAACGAGGGAAAATTCGTCGAACTCGCCACGCTCCGAGCCGGTGATTTTTTCGGCGAACTCTCACTCGTCGATCGCGGCCCGCGCTCCGCAGATGTGCAGGCGCTTGATCATTGCGTGCTACTCCGCATCGACCTCGGCGCCGTGTCCGCACTTGCCGGCGTGTATCCCACCGCCGCCTTCAAATTCCTCGTCGCCATCGGCCGCATCCTCGTCGATCGCCTACGCCAGTCGAACCAGCGCTACATCGACTCCCTGCTCTTCCCGCTCGCGGCAAAAGACTAGGCCGTCAGCATCCGCCCGATCTCCGCGACGGACGCAGTTCCCGTCGTGCCGAGCTGGTGAATGACGATCGACGCCGCCGCATTCGCAAGCGCGAGCGCCTCTTCCAGCGACGCCCCCGCAGCCAGCGACGCGACCGAATTCGCCGTCACCGAATCCCCCGCCCCGACCACATCGATCTCTCCGCGCAGCGGCCAAACGGGAATGCTGAACGTCCGCCCATCCGGCATCGCCCCGAGCAGGCCGCGCTCCGCCAGCGTCACGATCACCGGTTTACCGCGCTCACGCGCCAGCGCCGCAGCGGAAATCTTCGCGTCATCCGGAGAAGCGCCGGTCAGCGCTGCGAGTTCGGCGGCGTTCATTTTGAAAGTGACCGCCGGAAAATCCCGCAGCCCGCGCCGGCTGTCGGCGAGGATCGGCAGCCCTGGAAATTTCGCCGCGATTTCTCCCAACGTCGCCAGCACTGCCCGCGTCGCCACGCCCGTCTCATCAATGCTCACCTGATCCATCACCACGATGGCATCCACCTGCTCCGCCAGCGCGCGGACGTTCTCCGCGATCCGCTCGCTCAAGCCCGCAGGCGTCGGCGACCAGTTCTTAATATCCAGCCGGCTCAATTCCCTCGGCGTCACACCGGGCTCGACGATCAGCGGTTTCGTGTACGTGAAAGTCGCCCGCTCCGCCGTCTGCACGAAACGCTCCAGCGATACTCCCGGCAGGGCGCGGAGTGCGCGTAGAAGTTCCCAGCCCTCGCCATCTTCCCCGCAAAAACCAACCAGCGCGATGCGCCCGACGCCGAGCGCGACTAGATTATTCACGACCGTCCCCGCCGCGCCCGGCTGCGAGCGCACGCGCGTCACGTTGTGAACCGGCAGGCCAGTCTCGATCGAAATCTCCGCGCGCGCCGGGTCGATTTCGAGATACCGATCCAGACAAAAATCTCCGACCACGCCGATGCGCAGTCGCGGATAGCGGCCCGTGATTTCAGCGAAGCGCGCGGAGTTCATAAGCAAGCCGGTGAATGAAGGCCGCGTTGTCGCTCTGCACGTAGCGCATCGTGCCGCCCATCCGGGAAAAACTTTTGCAAAAGCGCAGGTAGTAAGCCGCGTTCGTCTTCGGCGGCTCACCCTGCGTCCAATCCCACCCGCCGCCGTCCTGCAAATCGACGATGTAAAAACTGTGATCGCGCACCGGCTCACGGCCTTCCTGAAAGCGCAGGTTGTGAACGCAGCTCAGGCTCTTTTCAAAAACCTGCGGTGCCATGATCGCCGAGCCGACGGACAGCACGACGCCGCCATCAAGTCCCTCCACCGAGTTCACAAAACTTTTGAAATCTGCCTCCGCCGCGCGCCCAATCGCCGCGCCGTTAAACATCGGATGACACGACACGATGTCGTAGCCGATACCCGGATGCACCGTCGCCGGCACCCCGAGCCGAAATGCCTGCGCGAGTAGCGAGGCATGTTTCCACTCGTGGCGGATTTCGTGACGACCCGCCGCGAGTCCGTGCTTCCGCATGGCCGCGAGCAGATCGGCCTGCGCGGGCGCGAGTTCATCGTCCGGCGTTGCGAGTGCGCGCTTGAGTTCCTCGGGCATTGGAAGCGTCACGCCGTCTTCGCAAATCATCCGTCCGACCGCCGCGCCGTAACCTTCACCCCGCAGCCCGCCCGCGAGCAGCGCGAGATGCAGATTGCGCCCCGTCTCATCCCACGCACCGAAAGTCCCGGTCGCCACGTTCTCCTCCACACTCTCCGTCGAGCGCCCGAGCCACGCATATTCCCAATCATGAATCGACCCCGCGCCATTCGTCGCGAGATGCGTGATCCAGCCGCGCTCCAGCATTTCCGTGAGGAGCGGCACCGCGCCATTTCGGATCAAATGCGCGCCGTACATCAGGATGACCGCCGCGCCCTTTTCTCTCGCCGCGACGATGCGCGCCGCACATTCGGAAACGACATCACTCGGCGACGGCGGCGGCGCAGCCGGATCAATGAGGACATCTTCAACGCGGGTGAGGCTGCGTCGTTCCGCGAGCGGGCGCACGCGCAGTTGGTGAAAATCGACACTCACGGTGCGAGCAAGGTTTCGAGAAGCGCGTCCGCGTTTCGATAATCCGCGATCACCACATCCGCCCCGACCGCGAGAAGACGCTCGCGTTTCGCCGCATCCACGCGGCCCGAGCCCGGCTGCTCTTCATCGCTCGCCACCGCGACCGCGAGCCCGCCGACCGCTTTCGTATTCGCCGTCTCGATGTGCCCGTCGCCAAAGGAAAGCAGCGCCTCGCCGGGAATATCGTAATCGCGCAAGATCGCCTCGATGATTTCCAGTTTGGAAAAAGCCATCGCGTCCGGCTGAGCACCGTGAATTCTCCCGCCAAAAAAATGCGCGATGCCCAGCGCCTCCGCCTCGCGCCGTACCGCGCGCTCATCCGTCCCGCTCGCGATGTGCAGCGTGAAGCCGCGCGCCGTCAGCGTTTCCAGCAAAGCGCGCGCGCCAAAGACGAGCAGCCGCTCGCGATCACCCGTGAGTCGTTCGTCGATCACCATTTGCAGACGGCGCAGAAATTCGTCGAGATGCCCCTGCCCCGTGCCGCTTTCCTGCCGCTGCGCCGCGAGCCATTCCATCTGGTGAATCGTCGCCTTCCCATTCAGCGCCATGATGCTTTCGACCACAGACGCGCGGTCCGCGCCCGCGAGCTTTTCCATGAACATCTCCGTCATCACCTCCGCCCATCCGGCGCGAACGAACGACAGCGTGCCATCGAAATCAAAGAGGACATGGCGGATCGGCCAATGCGGGCGGAAGCCCGGTGAAAACTCAAACGGTTGATGGGTCATTACATTCGGAGCTGACGCTGGCGATACGCTTCATCGCGGCGACATGCGAGGGTGGCGATCTGGTCTGCCGTGAGAAATTGCGGTCCGCCAAGTGCCGCCGCGCCAAGCCGGATGGCCGCCGCTTTTTCCACCATGAGCATCGCGCCGAGGACCGCCTGTGGCGTCGAGCCAAGCGCGATGACGCCGTGGTTTTCGAGCAGGATGATGCGTGGGACGACGCCGAGATGATCGAGAAAAGATCGCGTGCGCTCACGGATCGCGAGTGCCAACGGCAGGCCCGGATCACTGTAAGGCACAAAGACGGACGCGGGCCCGCAGCAGACGACTTCGTCTGGAAAGACGCGCTCGTCGGCGAGTTCGCGGGCGCGCGGTGAACAAAGCCATTGATTGCACGCGACCGGGTGAACGTGCCCGACAAAATCCACGCCATCGAGCGTGAGCAGATACGCGTGAAAGAGCGCTTCGATGCTCGGCCGCTTCGCCGCCGGATCGACCCGCGCCGCGAGCAACGCCGTTTCCATTCCCTCCTCATCGAGCGCCTGCGCATCAAAAAGCGCGAGCAACTTCTCCTGATCGCACACCGTCAAATCA
>JANLQB010000556.1:0-1584 GCA_031367565.1 Verrucomicrobiota bacterium | reverse complement strand
TCCAGATTCTCGACGGCGATCTTTTTCAGCGTCGGATCGAGCGCGATCCATTCGACTGCGCGGACGCTGCCCATCTTGATGTAGCCGAAGTCGCCGTCCGACTTCGCGCCGATGACATACCGGAGCGCGGAGACGAGCAGATGGTTGCTCGTGTTCACACTGCGCCCGCTGTCGGCCTCGAAGCCTTCGGCGTAGAAAGTCATGGCGTAGGTCGCGTCGGCGAAACGGTCGAGTTTGAGGTCGAAGCTGGCTGCGCCTTGCTCGTCCGTCTTTTCCTCGCCGAGATCTACGTCCTGAGATTTCACCTCCTTTTTCCCATCGTGCAGGCGGTCGAAAAAAGTGAAGCCGGCAAACTCCTCGAAACGGAAATCCGCAGGCGAGAGCGCGAGGTGCGCCTTGATGCGGCGGCCGGTCGCGGGCGTGCCGTAGAGATTGCGCAGCGTGATCGCGGCGCGCACATCGTCGGGCGTGACCCAGCCGGATTTCACTTCTTTCGAGAGGTGCGATTCGATTTTCATGCGGTCGGGCAGGAACTCTTTCACCGTCACCGAGGTCTCACCGAGGAGCGTGCCGCGCTTGCCGTCGCGCACGAGATAGACGCTGATCGCGTAGCTGCCGGTCGGCGATTCGTAGGCGGTCTGGTAGCTGGTTTCGGCGAAGCCCATCGCGGGCAGCGCGAGCTTGCGCACCTGCACGCTCGTACCGCGCGCGTCGATGACTTCGGTTTCGACGGGCAGGCCGTCGAGCTTTCCGGCCCAGTCGCGCTGTTTCACGATGAGGCCGATGCGAATTTCGTCGCCCGGCCGGTAGATACCGCGCTCGGTGAAGACGAACGCGTCCAGCTCCGCGCCCGAGCGGCTCTCGACGCCACCGGTGTCGAAGCGCGAGAAGTCGAGTTGCCGGTCCTCGCGGGCGTAAGGCATAAAGGCCACGTCATTGCCCAGGCGCGCGACGAAGGCGACGGGCCGCTTTTCGCGCGTCGGTTTACCGAGCGAGGGAAAGCTCACGCGGCCATCGGCGGCGGTCGGGCCGGTGAGAAGCGGAACGCCGTTTTTCGCGAGCACATCCACGACGACACCGGCGAGCGGATCGCCGGTTTTGATCGAGGCGAGAAACACGTCGCGGCTGCCGTCGGCATTTTCTTTCACGACCAGGCCGAGGTCGGTGACGAGGATGAAGCGACCATCGCCGACGCGCGGTGCCTCGCTGTCTTCGTAGTCGCGGTCGTCGTCCTCCTCGCCGTAGGCATCGGCGTCGTAATCGTCGGCGGCGTCCGCGTTTTCCTCCGCATCGGCGGGCTTCATCTTCGGCGGCTGCCACTCACGAGCCTTGAGGAAAAAAAGACCCTGCATCGCTCTGCCCCCGTCATCCGCGGGCTTGAGATGCTTCGAGAAATCAAACGCGGAGTAGTTCGCCTTGAACTTGTTTTTGACATTGATCGACTGCCGCTCCGTCGCGAGGCGCGCGATATTTTCGCGGCCAAAGTGGTAGTTCACAAACTCCGGATTCTGAAACTCCCCACGCGTCTGGCTGACGAGATGATTGATCTGATCCGCCGGCACGCGCGCGATTTCGTATTCGATC
>JANLQB010000525.1:0-2888 GCA_031367565.1 Verrucomicrobiota bacterium | reverse complement strand
CATCTCCATCGTGTGGTCCGCGCTTTGGATGATGCCGCTGCTGAGGAACAGCCCTTCGATGTAGTTCCGCTTGTAGAAATCGAGCGTGAGCCGCACCACCTCGTCAGGCGTGAAGCGGGCGCGCTGCACGTTGCTTGAGCGCCGATTGATGCAGTAATGGCAGTCGTAGAGGCATGTATTCGTGAGCAGCACCTTCAGCAGAGAAATGCAGCGTCCATCCGGCGCGTATGAATGGCAGATGCCCGCGCCACCCGTGGAGCCCACGCCCGCGCTGCCGCGCGAGTCCTTGCGCGCCGCCCCGCTGCTCGCGCACGAGGCATCATACTTCGCGGCGTCGGCGAGGATTTCGAGTTTGTGCTGCAGGTCCATGTGTTCGCAGGAACACTACGCACCCACCGGCTGTTCGGGCGGGAAAAAATTGCGATGACCACTTCGCATAACACGACGAACCGGCATGATGCGCGTCAGGTCGGCGCAATCGTTACCGCATGCAGCATCGCACGAAGCTGCGTCACGGTATTGAAAAGCACTGCACTGTCGGCGATCTCGTGGGGACCGCATGGCGGAATCCAGAAAGCTCGCTAAATGTCCCGCATGCTCTCCATCGATGTGCGCAACCTCAATGCTCAACTCCTCAAGCAGGAGAGGACGCAGCCAAGTAGCTTGGAGCATCCGAGCCAGATCTCTGTCTCGGGCTGTCTGCTGAGTCGGCTGACTATTCGCTTTTCCGCGTCCACAGCGTAGCAAAAGGTCTTGTGACTCGATCCGAATGAATGAAACAATGATAACTGTCCGGACCTGGCTGATCACTGGCTGCTCCAGCGGCTTCGGTTTACCCGCAGATTTACACTCCCACTCCATGAAACGCTCCAAGGTGCCCACCCTGCTCGCCATCATCCTGCCCATCGCAGCGGCGGCCGTCTGGCTCGTCAGCACGTCCCGCGCGGCGATCGAGACGCCGGACTACAAAGTGCTCCGCACCGATGAGAAGTTTGAAATCCGCGACTACCCGACGCTCACCATCGCGCCCACGTTGATGAAAGACGACGGGATGAACGGCGGTTTCGGTCAGTTGTTCCGCTTCATCACCGGCAAGAATGAAGGTTCGGAGAAGATCGAGATGACCGCGCCGGTCCTGATCGAAGCTGCGAAGGACAAGAAACTGATGAGTTTCATCATGCCGAAGAAAGTCGTGGAGAAAGGTGTGCCGAAACCTGCGGGCGACAACGTGAAGCTGGGCAAAGTCGAGGCGGCGAGATTTGCGGGGCTGCGCGTCGCTGGCGGGCGCACGGCGGAGATTGAAAAAGCGGCCATTGAAAAACTCACGACCGGGCTCGATGGGCAGAAGATCGCCGGAAAAGGCGACCCGATCTTTGCCTACTACGACCCTCCGTGGACGCCCGTTTTCCTGGATCGCAATGAAGTAATGATTCGAATCGACAAGCACCATGACTAAGCCCGCCGCTCATTGTTTGCTCGCCGCGATGGTGGGTCTGCTTACCGCTTGCGCGTCGCCAAAGATTTGCACTCGCGAGATTCGGAAGTCGGAGCCACTTGCGGTGGCGCTGCTTAACGAATCGCAGCGTGCGAACGGACGAAAGGCGTTCACGAAAGTCCACGATCTGAGCGTGCGCTACGAAGGCCGCTGGGCCTCGATTGGGCCGCGCTTCCAGCCCGTGCTCGCAGATACCGAATTCCGGCGCAACTCCGAGGAACGTCTGCTCGTCGGTGAGCGCATCATCGCGCAGGAGCACTCGGGTCCGGCGGGGAAAAAGCTCATCGTCCGCACGCCAGGAAGGGTCTCCCTCGCCTACAACGGAACGCTCTCCGAAGACGCCGAAGCCAAGCGCGCCGCTGCTCTCGTAGCTGATGCCTATACGCTTTTCCTGCTCGGGCCATTCTACTTCGACCGCCCCGGCGTCGTGCTTACACGGAACGGTGAATCGGTCGTGGACAAAGCCGTGTGCGACGAAGTGCTCGCCGTCTTGCGCCCGGGATTTGGAGAGGCGAAAGAAGATCGCGTCATCCTCTTCATCGACCGCTCCAGCAAGCAACTGCGGCGCGTGCGCATGACCCTGAGCGGTCTGGAGAGCACGCGCGGCGCGGAGGTCGATGTGACCTTCCGCGATTTCCGCACGATCGGCGGCATCGTCTGGCCGACGGATTTCGACGAACGCATCCGCGTGCCCTTCGATCTGCACGCCCACCACTGGCGACTCCGCGGACTGGAAATCAATCGCGGCTTCCGCGCCTCGGAGCTCACGCCGGGCGGATTGAAAGGCCGCGCGGCCAACCCAACTGCGCCGATGCGGTAAACGCGCTCGGCACACCAGAGTCGCACCGCGGCGAGCCCGATATTTTCACTGCCAATCCAGCGCGAACCGCCCTAGGGCTGCGGGATGCATCGCTCCACGATTGCACTACAGGCTCTGGTCGCCGCTTCGATCTTCTTTGTGTGGGTCGTCCGCTACGCCAATATCATCCAAGAGTTCAAGCAGTATGGCCTGCCGGACTGGTTGCGAGATTTGGTTGGTATCCTGAAGCTGACTTTTGCGCTGCTCTTGCTGATCGGGATTGAAAGACGCCCCTTCGCTGTGGCGGGCGGCCTCGGCATCGCCGTTTTGATGGCATGTGCTTTCTTCATGCACCTGCGGGTGAAGAATCCGCACTTTCAAAATGCTTCCCTGTATGACGTTGCTCATCCTCTCGCTGGCCATCGCATTTATCAACTTATCGGCTTTTGAACCCGTAACGTCCGCAGCGAACACCGGCTGCCCGTGCGAGCGAAAGCGAGAGGCGCGAGTTTAGGTAACCTTTTAAGAGCGAGCGCAAACCACTTGGTTTGGGGGACAACCACTCCAATTCCATGAGGGGCTGTTTTTCGCACC
>JANLQB010000504.1:0-1949 GCA_031367565.1 Verrucomicrobiota bacterium | reverse complement strand
GTCAGTCCGTGCATACGTGCAGAATAGTCTTGACCGGGTCAGGGCGCGTGAAGAGCCTCTTGCCGTGCCGCGTTCCGTTCGCCTCGAATATGCCGGTGCCCTTTATCACGTCATGGGCCGCGGTGACCGGCGGGAGGCCATCTTCCTCGCGGACGGCGATCGGGAACTTTTTCTGGCGACGCTGGCCGAGATGTGCGCGCGGACCGGGATTTTTGTTCACAGCTATGTGTTGATGACGAATCACTATCATCTGCTGATGGAAACGCCGGAGCCGAACCTCGTCGCTGGCATGAAGTGGTTGCAGGGCACCTACACGCAGCGCTTCAACGTGCGCCACGGGCTCTGTGGTCACCTTTTTCAAGGACGCTTCAAAGCGATCCCGATCGAAGCAGAGCACCCGACTTATTTTCGCGTGGTTAGCGATTACATTCATCTCAACCCCGCGCACGCCCGGCTACTGGATACGGCCGCGGCTGACCTGCGGAGTTATCCCTGGAGCAGCCTGCCGCTTTTTGCCGGCAGCGCCCGTTTGCCATCCTGGCTGCGGCGCACGCGCGTTTTCGAGAGCCTCGAACTGCCGGATGAAGGAGCGGCCTCGCGCCGCCGGTTCCGGGCGTGGATGGCGACCCGGACGTGCGATGTGCTCGAATACGAAACGAGCGCCAAAGAGGCGGACGAGTGGCGCAAGCTCCAACGTGGATGGTATTTGGGCAGCGAAAGTTTTCGGGACTGGCTGATGGATCGGGCGGCGGGCAAAGTCGCGGGACGCCAACGCGCGTCGTATCACGCTGGAGCGATGCACGCGCACGACGACATACAAGCAGCCCGGCTGCTGAGCGATGGTTTGGAACGGTTGGGGCTGAGCACCGCTGTGATGGTCAAACTCAAACAGAACGACCCGCGCAAACAGGCGCTGGCCTGGCTGATCAAGAGCCAAACGATCGTGGCTGATGAATGGATTACCTCCCGTCTGCGGATGGGCGATCGCAGCAATATCAGCCGCGCGGTTTCAGCGTTTCGGTCGCCTGCCGACCGCGAACGCCGCCGCCTGAGCAAACTCCTGCACGTATGCACGGACTGACCCCTCATGACCCCTCAGAGACCCCTCTACTAGGCGTTTCCTATGTCTCCCGCTAATCGGAAGGTTCTAAAGGCAGCCAAAGGGCGCGTTGACGACTTAGACCGCGCCATCGACGCGATTCGCGCCGGCGGCGACCCGAATGCCCGCGACGAATACAATCTAACTGCATTCATCTGGTGCGCCCGCAAGGGTCACGTCGCCGTGGCGCAAGTTCTGAGAGCAGCCGGAGCGGACATCGAGGCTCGCGACAACATGCGGCGAACGGCCATTCACCACGCCGTGCTCTTTCGCCGCTTGGAGTTTATCGACTACTTACTCAGCATCGGAGCCGACATCACTGCCACCGAGATGCACGACTGTTCCGCGCTCGACCTTGCTCTCTACGAGGTTGGTTTACCGCGAGTCGATCCCCAGATTGTCGCCCGCTTGACCGCCGCCGGAGCACCAGCCCCACAACATCCAGAGCACAACCATGCAACCGCCGGAAACGCCTCCTGAATAACAGGATTCACGTTTTGCGGTGTAAGAGTCTATGCGGGAACGAGCTTCATGTTTAAGGCTTGCGCTTGGTTTTGCAGGTTTTTGAGGCGGCGGGCATTAGCCACCATGGCAAAAAACGAAACCCTTTTTGGGAAAGCCGGGTGCTTATCTATGCATGAGATCGTTCTCGGCATCACCAATCCGCGTTTGAAAAGTCGGTTTACCAGCTTCGTCACCACCGATTGGGTTCGAGTAAATCGATTCCCTTTTTTCTTCACGATCCGTCGGATTTCATTAACTTTGCCATCTCCATGAAATCAACCATCCTCTGCTCTGCCATCCTCGGCGCGCTCAGCGTCGCCACCACTTCGTTCGCCGGTCAGGCGAT
>JANLQB010000458.1:0-6616 GCA_031367565.1 Verrucomicrobiota bacterium | reverse complement strand
GTGGTGAAGGGAAATCACGACGAGCAGGCATCGCTCACGGATGATCTCTCCGGCTTCAATCCACTCGCCGAAGAGGCGATCAACTGGACGCGCCGCCAGCTCAACGAGGCTGACAAACAATGGCTGCGCGATCTGAAAATGGTGCGGCAAGTGCGCGACTTCACCATCGTCCACTCGACCCTCGATACCCCGCACAAGTGGGGCTACGTCTTTAACCAGCTCGATGCCGCCGCGAGCTTTAATTACCAGCACACGCAGCTCTGTTTTTACGGCCACACGCACGCGCCGCGCGCCTACATCCGCGATGCTTCGGTGAAAAGTCAGACGCTCGACAAACTCACCATCGAGCAGGGCAAAAAGTATTTCATCAATGTCGGCAGCGTCGGCCAGCCGCGCGATGGCGACTGGCACGCGTCGTATTGCATCTACCATCCCGACCGGCAGCTCGTGGAGCTCCGCCGTATCGAATACGACATCTACGCCGCGCAGGATAAGATCGTGGAAGCGGGCCTGCCGCAGCGCCTCGCGGACCGGCTCGCGTTGGGGAAATAGCAGGATTTCAGATCGGACTCGGCAGCGGTAGTTCAATCTGAAATCTGAAATCTGAAATCTGAAATCTGAAATTCGCGACATCCTGATCGTAAAACCGAGTTCGCTCGGCGACATCGTCCACACGCTGCCTGCGGTCGCAGCGATCAAAGAGAACCGGCCCGAGGCGCGCATCCGCTGGATCGTGAACACGGAATGGGCTCCGCTCCTCGAAGGCAATCCGCACGTCGATGAAGTCGTCGATTTTCCGCGGAGCGATTTTCGCGGACTGGCCGGATCGCTGCGCATTCTTCCGTGGGCGCGAAAGCTTCGTGCGCGCATCGACGCCGGACTCGTGCTCGATTTCCAAGGCCTCTTGCGCAGTGCGCTGATCTCGAAGCTCTGCCGGGGAAAAAGCGGGCGCATTATCGGGCTCTCCGATGCGCGGGAAGGCGCGCGATATTTCTACGATGAAGTCGTCGATGTTTCCGCGCACCGGCATGCGGTCGATCGTTACCTCGCACTGCTCGGCCCGCTCGGGATCGAACGGCCCGCGCAACTTTCGTGGCCGCTTCCCGAAGGCTCTGCGCCAGCCAGTTTCTCGGCGGATGTGCCGTTCGTGGTCCTGCATCCGTTCTCCCGTGGAAAAGACAAATCACTCACGGTCGAGCGCGTCGGCGAGTTTTGCCGAGCCATCGCACCGATGCGCGTCGTGCTTCTCGGCCGCACGGACGAGCACGTGCCACCGCTCGAAAACGTCACCGCCCTGCTCAACCGCACGACCATTCCCGAACTCATCTGGGTCCTGCGCCGCGCGAGCTACGTCGTGAGCGTGGACAGCGGTCCGATGCACATCGCCGCTGCTCTCAAAAAGCCTCTCGTCGCCATCCACACGTGGAGCGATGCGCGCGAGGTCGGGCCTTACGAATCCGACGCGTGGATTTGGAAAAACCGCGTCCGTTTCAAAATGAAAACCTTCGATTTGCGCCTGCCGCTCCCCGACATGCCGGCGCTCGCGAGGTTGATCACGCGGGAACTTTCCCCCGGCGATCAGGGTTAACCCGAAGTCAGCGCGGCACAGTAAGTGCCTTGGGTTACGTGGCCTGTGCAACGCAAAATACTCACCACCACCATTACCCTAATCACCTGCTCGCAGGGATTTGCCAGCGACGAAACTCTCACTGGCGACTCGGGCGGCCGCCGCACGAAGCTTTCCGAGAAAGGTGTCGATTTCTCCCTGACTTACACGGCAGAGGTGTATGGAAATCCCGTCGGCGGCGCGAAACGCGGCGCGGTTTACAATGGCTTGCTCGATCTCAGCCTCGACATCGATTTGGAAAAACTCGCTGGCTGGAGCGGCGGGAAATTTCACGTCGGAGCGCTGTATCCGCACGGCACGAGCGGCACGCAGAAATTCGTCGGCGAACTCAGCACCTTCAGCAATATCGACTGCTACGACAGCACGCGACTTTATGAACTGTGGCTTCAGCAAAACCTTCTCGAAGACCGCATCTCGCTCCGCGCGGGCCAACTCGATATTGATGAAGATTTTGCCTCCAGTGATTTTGGCGGACTTTTTCCAAACTCCGCCTTTGGAAACTCCTCCGCATTTTCCGCCAACCTTCCCGAATCGACCTACGCCACGCTCGCCCTCGGCGCGCGTTTGAAGATCGAGCCTTTCGCCGGTGCCCACGCCTCATTCGCGATCTACGATGGCAACGCCGCCACGGCCCTCGGCGATCCATCGCCCGACGCCGCCGCATCGACCGATTTCAACAAACACAATCTCAACTGGGCGCTGCGTGGCGATGAAGGCGCGCTGCTCGCTGGCGAAATCGGATACGCCTTCCATCAGCCGGAGGAATCCGCCGAAGCGCCTGCGGACGGGGCAAAGGGATCGAATCACCAAACGGTAACAGCACCGCGCGCGCTGGGTGGGAGCTATAAAGCGGGCGTCATTCATCACACCGATACGTTCTCGAAAACGTTCGACGTGCAGCTCGCCGACCTCGGCAGCTCGCTCGCGCGCACGCAGCCGCGCGGCGCGCGGGGCAATACGGTTCTCTACCTCGTCGCCGACCAGGAAGTGTGGCGCGAACCGGGCTCGACCGATGACGGTCTCGGCGTGTTCGCCCGCGCCGCATTTGCGCAAACGGATCGCAATTTCCTAAGTCACGCGTGGGAAGTAGGCGCGGTCTATCGCGGCCTGTGGCAAACCGACGCCGCTGATCAACTCGGCCTCGGCTTCGCCTTCCTCGATGTCAGCGAGCGCATCGCCGACGCCACTCTTGCGGCCAACCATCGCGACGGCACGCATTTTACCAAACCCGACTACGAAGCCGTCGTCGAACTCACCTATCAATTTCACGTCACCCCTTGGGCCACCATGCAGCCCGATGCGCAATGGATTATCCACCCCGGCGGCTCGCGCGACATCGACAACGCATTCGTCATCGGCTTCCGCACGGAGATCGCGTTTTAACTATTCGTAGTCCTCAGTCAGCGAGCGGAGAAACGCCGCCACCGTGAGCCGATTCGGAGCGGAGGTCGTCGGATTCCTCGTGCGCCGCGCCGGTGGGGTGAAACTGGAAATCGGAGAGCGGCGTTTCACCCTCGATCGGCGTCCGCGGCAGCTCGTTTTTTTTAGGAAAACATCGTGTGGCGACCCATGGTGGATGCCGGCGGGAGTTCGATTTCCGAGCGCGCCGTTTTACTCGTCCACGAGAGCACACGCCCGGCAATTCATCGACGGCCCTCGAAACGGTCCCGGCTCGGAAATACCGGTGGTCTCCGTGGTGTCCAACACGGGATCGCCGCTGGCCAGCGAATCGATTTACACCGCGCCTACGCCCTCCGCGCCGCGAGCATCCGGTCGAGATATTTCGCCAGCAGATCAAACTCCAGATTCACCCGCTCGCCCGCGCGACGCGTGCGCAGATTTGTCTGCGCGAGGGTGTGCGGGATGATCCACACGACGAAGCTGCTTTCCCGCACTTCGGCGACGGTGAGACTGATGCCATCTATCGCGATCGAGCCCTTAAACGCGACGAGATGCGCGAACTCCGCGGGCAGCGCGATCTCGATCCGGTGATCCGCTCCGTGCGGCTCCAGCGCGAGGATTTCCGTCGTGCAGTCGATGTGCCCCTGCACGAAATGCCCACCGAGCCGCGCCGTCGCCGCGAGCGCGCGTTCGAGATTCACCGCCGCGCCGATACGGAGTTCGCCGAGATTTGTGCGCGCGAGCGTTTCCGCCAAAAGATCGAAGCTCAACGCATCACCATCGCGCACCACGACGGTCAGGCAGCAGCCGTTGATCGCGATACTGTCGCCGATGGCGGCATCGCTGCTCACGAGCGGTGCGCCCACGGTCAACCGCGCGCCGGTCTTGGATCGGTCGAGTAAAATGAGCGTGCCAGTTTCTTCCACGAGGCCGGTGAACATGCGCGGGAATCTAGGAACCGCGCCCATCGCGGCAAGCACGCAATCCATCACGCGCAAACGATTGCATCCCAGCACCCACACGACGCATTTTCCCCAATGTGAAACTTCTTCGCCGATTCGCCCTTTTCTTCGTCCTGCTCATGGCGGGCATCGGAGTCGCCCACGCCGCGGGAGCCGGCACCGGAGATTTTCCCCGCCCGCTCGATACTTTTCAAGACGACGGCATCACCGATCTCGGCGCGAAGCTCCTTCACCGCGCGAAAGCGGAACCGTTCAACGTCTTCGCCAGCGCGCTTTTCCTGCTCGCGATCGTCCATACGTTTCTCGCGTCAAAATTCCGCGCGCTCTCGCATCGCTACCAGCATCGGTTTGAAGCTTACAAAGATTGCGATCCGACCACGCCCGGTTTCGATCATCGCGACGGTCTGCAATTCCGCGCCCAAATGCTCCACTTCGCCGGGGAAATCGAGGCCGTCTTCGGCATCTGGCTCATCCCGCTTTTCGCGGCGATCGTCATTTTCAAAGGCTGGGATTCGATGGTGCATTACGTCTCCGACACCAGCTTCTCGGAGGCGGTTTTCGTCACCGTCGTCATGGCGATGGCCGCATCGAAACCCGTGCTCGTTTTCGCCGAGGGCGTGCTCAGCAAAGTCGCCGCGCTGGGCGGCAGCACCGTGGCCGCTTGGTGGCTGGCCATCCTCGTCGCCGGTCCACTCCTCGGCTCATTCATCACCGAACCCGCCGCGATGACGATCTGCGCGCTGCTGCTCAGCCGCCGCTTCTACGCGCTAAATCCCAGCCCGCGCCTCCGCTACGCCACCCTCGGACTGCTCTTCGTGAATATCTCCGTCGGCGGCACGCTCACCCATTTCGCCGCGCCGCCCGTCGTCATGGTCGCGCAAAAATGGAACTGGAGCGCAGCGCACATGTTCCTGAATTTCGGATGGAAAGCCGCGATCGGCATCGTCATCGCCACCGCGCTTTACTTCGCCTTTTTCCGGCAGGAACTCCGTGGCCTCAAACCGATCGCGGACGACGGCGGAAAGCAGGAACCGCCCGCGCCTTTTCGCGTGATCCTCGCGCATCTCGTCTTCATTTTGTGGACAGTCATCACGTCGCATCACCCCGCACTCGTTGTCCTCGGCTTCCTGTTTTTCCTCGCCTACGTCGAAGCCACAGGCCGGCATCAGGACGCCATCGACATCCGGCCTCCGCTCCTCGTCGGATTTTTCCTCGCCGCCCTCGTCGTCCACGGTGGCTTGCAACGCTGGTGGATCGCCCCCGTGCTCAGCAGCCTCGGCGAATGGCCGCTCATGATCGGCGCGACACTGCTCACCGCCGTGAACGACAACGCCGCGATCACCTATCTCGCCTCGCTCGTGCCCGGCTTTACCGATGAACTAAAATATGCCGTTGTCGCCGGAGCCATGGTCGGCGGTGGCCTCACGGTCATCGCCAATGCCCCGAATCCCGCCGGGCAATCCATCTTGCAAAAACACTTCGGCGAAGACGGCATCGCGCCGCTCAAACTGCTCCTCGCCGCGCTCGCGCCGACGCTCATCATGGGCGCGGCGTTCATGCTACTGCAGTGATTTCCAATAATCCGGGAAAGACCTCGCTCACCGCAAGGCCACCGCAACTAACGAGGCGGCCGCTGGTGCTCGCTCAAATACGTGCCCAGGCTCTTCGCCATCGTCACAAAGTCCGCCGGGATCATCAGCACCGTCGTGCTGTTATTCTCCGCGCCGATTTCCGAGAGCATCTGCATCCGCCGCAACTCCAGCGCCACCGGATTTCCCGCCATCTGCTCCGCCGCCTGCGAGAGCTTCAGCGAAGCCTCCAGCTCCGCCTCCGCCTTAATGATCCGCGCCCGCTTTTCCCGGATCGCCTCCGCCTGCATCGCCATCACCTGCTGCATCGCCTCGGGCAGTTCCACATCCTTCATCTCAAAGCGCTCCACCTCCAGCCCCCACGCCACCGTGGAGGGCATAATCCCCGACCGCAGCAGATCGTTGATCTTGTCGCGCTGCTGGAGCACGTCGTCCAGATCGTGCTGCCCGATGATGTTGCGCAGACTCGTTAGCGCTAGTTGATACACCGCCTGCGCCGCATTGTTCACCGCGATCACCGACTTCGCCGGGTCCACGATCTTATACCAAAGCACCGCGTTCACTTTGATCGTCACGCTGTCGCGCGTAATCGTCTCCTGCTGCTCGGCGGACACCGTGGAAATGCGGATGTCGATATTCACCCAGCGCTCGATCCCGAGCGGAATAATCCAGAACAACCCCGGCCCGCGCACGCCGGTGAACCTTCCCAGCCGAAACACCACCCCGCGCTGATATTCCTGCGCGACGCGCAACCCGGAGAGTAAGAGCACGACGATGATGGCGATGGCGATATACATAGTTGGACGCTCGCAGACGATTCCCGCCCCGAAAAGGCAATACGGGCAGTCCACCCAACGGATTCACCATTCACAGACCGACTCTACCTCCCTTTACTGGCCCTCCGATTCCGCATACTCACATTCCCCGCCATCCACTTTTCCATGAGCCAGCTCATCTACGTCGAAACCAGCATCCCAAGCTTTTACTACGAGACGCGGACCTCCGTTCAACTCCAGGCCCGGCGCGAGTGGACGCAG
>JANLQB010000440.1:0-5623 GCA_031367565.1 Verrucomicrobiota bacterium | reverse complement strand
CAAACTTCGCCGGTTAAAAAACCACCACTCCACGAGCAACACGCCAAACCCCGCGAACGCGAGCGGCCACCAGAGCGGGCGATCCGTGCTCACCGGCGCGGTGGAAGCGGCGACTTTCAGGCGGTCGTTGAATTCGATCTGCTCGACACTCGCGAGCGATGTTTCCTTTACGGAAAGGATGCTCGCGCCGATCGAAACGGCGGTCGGCGATCCGTCGGAGATCGTGTATTCGCCAGCCTTCGGAGCGGGGACGCCGGCGAGCTGGCCACGCTCGTCGCTACTTGCTTCGCGCGAAAAGCCCGCCGGGCCGGCGATGCGATAGCGGCGACTCGGCGCGAGCGTGAGGGCGGGGAGGACGCCCGTCGGGGCGGCTTCCACTTCACCGAGGTGCGACTGGCGCAGGGATGCGTTCACGAGATTCGAGATGAAGATGGGGAAGGCGACGCGATACGGGAGCGTGGAACGGTCGGTGTGAAAGAGCAGATGCACGCGCAAGTTTTCGCCCTCCGTGCGCGCGACGACGAGCGGGCCGCGCGGGCCGTGCGCGAGGACTTCGTAGCCGAGATTGGCGAGCGCGCTTTCGTCCACTCCGGCGGCGTGGCGCGGGTCGTCCATGAGGACCACGTCGGTCATCGTGACGTGCTGGAGCAGCGGCGAGTCGCGCCGCCAGTCGATGACGCTGGCACTCCCGCTCTCGATGGTGACGAGCTTTTGCAAATCCGGCGGGACGAATCCGACCGAACACAACACGCGCGCGGGCAGCGCGAGATCAGCCTCGGTATTGGCGAAAACGATGTCGAAGCTTGCAGGGAGAGCGCTGTTGTCGCGCGGAAATACGTCCAGCCCGTCCAGCGCGTCCAATGCATGCCGGTACGATGCGAGCGCAGGCGGGACATAGACAGCGAGCGGTCGTACCGCAGGGAGCGCGAGCCAGGCGCGATTGTCCGCCGCGAGGGAATCGAAGGCGCGCGGGGTGAAGCGCACTTCGAGCGACGCGGGCTTTTCGCCGCCGACTTTGAAGACGAGTCGTGGAGTCGAGCCACTCACGAGCGTCACGTTTTCCGATGCGATGGCCGCGCCTTCTTGCAACAACTCGACGGTGCCCGAAGTCGATTCCGCCCGCGCAGAGCCGCCGAGTTGGACGAAGACATCCCACTGGCCGGAGATACCGCGCCGCGCGTTGCAGGCGGTGATGCCGAAGTTTGGGCCTGCCGGTTCGAGCTTTTGAAAGTCGATGCGGTAGGACAGCTCGAAATTCGTCTGCGCCGGGAAATTTCCGTCCGAGTAGAGCAGCACTTTGTCGAACGCCGCGCTGCGTGCGAGTGCCTGCGCGGTGCGCAAGGCTTCCTCCAGATCGCCCGCGACATCCTCGACTTCGAGCGCCGCGAGGGCATCGCGCAGCTCGGCTTGGTTATTCGTGAAGCCCGTGAGCCGCCGCGCCGTTTTACTATAGGCGATGAGGCAAAGCTGCTGATCGGACGGCAGCTTCGCGATCAATTCGCGCACCCGCGCCTTCGCCGCGTCGAGTCGCGATCCACCGCCCGCTTTATCCAGCGCGGCCATGCTCGCCGAAACGTCGATCAAGATCGGGAGCCGCTCGGCTTGCACCGCGCCGCTGCGCCACAGCGGCTGCATCGCTGCGAGGACGAGCAGCGCAAGGAGCAGGATTTGCAGGAGGAGCAGCAGGTTACGTTTGAACTTTTGGAACGGGGAATTGACCCGCTGATCGGCGATGACCTGACGCCAGAGGACGAGCGAGGAAACGTCGTGGCGGGGGCGCTTGAGCTTTAGAAAATAGAACGCGACGAGCGGCACGAGCAGCGCGGCCAACCACGCGCTGGAAAGCGCAGTGAACGTCATACGACCCAGCCTTTCCTCCGCAGCAAATCAAAGAACACGCGCTCAAACGGCTCCGCCGCGCTGACCGACAGAAACCGCCCGGAGCGTTGCTGCGCCAGCGTCTCGATCATCTGCTGATGGGCCGCGCGATATTCCTGATAGATCGCGAGCAGATCGGCGGCGGAACTGACATCGAGATGCGCGGCCGTTTCCGAATCGAAGAAGCGCAGATCGCCGGAGAGTTCGGGGTCGATTTCACCCGGCCCGAGAATTTGCAGCGCGAACACTTCCAGCCCCGAGCCGTGGAGCAAACTGAACGTGCGCTTCAAATCACCGCCCGTGAGAAAATCCGAAAGCACCACGACCACGCCGCGTCCGGAATGCTGCCGCAAAAAACTCTCGATCCCCTGCTCGATCGGCGCATCGCCGCCGCTTTCGATCTTCTCGATGAAGCGGAGCGTCTTCGCCTGACTCGCCCGCCCCGTGCAGGGCGCGAGCCGCGCCGCTGCGCCCGCCGACCGCAGCGCATACACGCTCACCTTTTCCTGATTCCGCAAACCGACCACTGCCAGCGCCGTGGCGAGCTGCCGGGCGAGCGCGAATTTCCCCTCGAACCGCATCGAGTTCGACGCATCGACGAGGATCGCGACGTGCATCTCTTCCTCGTGATGAAACTGCTTCACGTACGGCCGGTTCAGCCGCGAGAAAATGTTCCAGTCCACAAAACGCATGTCATCGCCCGGCGCATAGTCGCGGTAGTCGCAAAACTCCGTGCTCGTCCCGCCTTTCGCCGCGAGATGCTCGCCGCGACTGCGATTGGTGAGCCGCCGCGCCGCATTGATCCGCAACCGCGCGAGCCGGTCGAGGTCGCGATTCGTGAGGAGCGTGGTGAGTTGCGGGGCGATCATTTAAAAGCGCGCATCGAACTCTCCCGAAAAAATCTGCCGCGCGGGCAGCACGTTTAGACTTCCGGTTGCCGAACCCGACTGCGCCCTTCAGCCAGGCCCGTCAATCCACGCTGAATGCTCGCGTTGAAATCGTCGGCGATTTCGAGTTCGTCCTCCGCAATATCGTCGAGGAGATTCCGCAACTCGATCATCTCATCCTTCGAGAGCCTGGTCATCGCGGCGCGGATTTCTTGCACGGTGCTCATGGGGAAAAACGGTATCTCAGTTTCGTTGACGGGCGAGATGAAATTCGTGCAATGAAGCAGCTAGGCCGCTTCTTCCGCGACCCCTTTCGCCACCTCATCCACGAGTCCCGGCACGCTCAGATTTTCGGCGAGGCCGTCGTAGTTGAGGAGCACGCGATGGCCGAGGACTTCGCTGGCGAAATGGCGGATGTCTTCGAAGGCAACGTGCGCGCGGCCTTCGGCGAGAGCGCGGACGCGGGCGGCCCGGATGAGCGCCTGCACGGCGCGTGGGCTCGCGCCCCATTTTACGAAACGGCGGACGGTGTCGCCAGCGAACTCGCTCTGCGGATGTGTGGCGAGGACGAGACGGACGGCGTAGTCGCGCAGGGGGTCGGCGACGACGACTTTTTCGAGCACCATTCGGAGCGCCATGATGCGGTCGCCGTCCATGATTTTCGGGACTTCGGTGTGATGCGTGAGGGTGGTGCGGCGGGCGACTTCGTTGAGTTCGGCGCGATTCAAAAAGGGGACGACGACCTTGAACATGAAGCGGTCGAGTTGTGCTTCTGGGAGCGGATAGGTGCCTTCCTGTTCGAGCGGGTTTTGCGTGGCGAGGACGAAGAACGGCTGCTTCAAATGATGCGTCGTCCCGGCGGCGGTGATGCTGCCCTCCTGCATCGTTTCGAGCAAAGCGGACTGCGTCTTCGGGGTGGCGCGGTTGATTTCATCCGCGAGCAGGAGCTGCGTGAAGAGCGGGCCGCGGCGGAACTCGAACTGATATTTCCCATCAGGGCCGGTGCTCATGATATTCGTGCCGACGATGTCGGCGGGCATGAGATCGGGCGTGAATTGGATGCGGCGAAAATCCAGATCGAGCGTGCGGGCGAGCGTCTTGACGAGTTCCGTTTTTCCTAGGCCGGGCACACCTTCGAGTAGCACATTTCCACCCGCGATGATGGCGGTGAGGACGCCTTCCACCACGCGCCGCTGGCCGACGATGATCTGCCCAACGGACTCGCGCAGCTTTTGAAAATCATCGCGAAAACACTGCGCTTCGGCCTGAAGTTCGGTGGGGTCGCTCATGGCCGTGGAAGCTAACGAAGCGATCCGCTCGCGGTCGATGCGGATTTGCAGGCCCAAGGAGCGGTGGTCCCGCTTCCGATCAGTCGCCCAACTCGACGTTCCAGTACGCGAAGTCAAGGAAGTGCCGCCAGCTATCGTGCAGCTTGCTGTCGAAAGTGATGTGAACAAAGGGCCGCCACTTCGGACGCGCGGGCTTCTTGATGAGCTGCATGCCGACTTGATGCGCGAGCCGGTTGCCCTTCCTCGTATTACACGGGATGCACGAGCAGACGATGTTTTCCCAAGTCGTCGCGCCGCCTTTGTCGCGCGGGATGACGTGATCGAGATTCAGGTCGCGCTTGTCGAAAACGTTGCCGCAGTACTGGCACATGTTCTTGTCGCGCTCGAAGATGTTGTGCCGCGTGAACTTCACCTCTTTCCGCGGCATCCGGTCGAAAAGCAGGAGCACGATCACGCGCGGGACACGGATCTTGAATGAGATCGTGTTCACCATTTCCCCGTCCGGTTCGCCGGTGGAAAAATCGCGCCAGCTTTCAAAATCGTGCGTGAAGAAATTGTTCTGCCCATCCGCGTGGACGACCTGCGCGTGGCCCTGGCATAAGAGGGTGAAAGCCCTGCGCACCGTGCAGACATTGATGGCCTGCCACAGTCGGTTCAAAACGAGAACTTGACGATCGAGCATAATAAATTGCGGGCGCTCGTGCCCGAAAGTGCGCGGAAGCTAGCACCCGCTCTTGGGCGCGTCAATCGACTCGCCGACTCACGCAAAATCCTTTGCTGGCCCGATTTGGCTCCCGCAGCTAGCCTGATCGAATTCGCATGAAAATCCCGCTCATCCGCCCGCTTTTCGCGGCACTCCTCACCACTTCCCTGCACGCTTTCGCGCAGGAAAAAGCCGTCGAAAAAACCGCCACTGCCGCTGAGGCAAAACCGGAGGCGGCAGCTCCCGTGGACTTTTCCAAATTCAAAACGGCGGATGAGTTTTGGGATTTCATCGCGGCGATCGGCGCGGAAAAACCGGGGCGTGCCGAGAGCGAGGAACAGATGGTGGCTGTGTTGAAATCATGGCTCGCGCGACAGCAGGACGCGGCGGCGGCTTTCATCAAAAAATATCCGCAAGATCCGCGGTCGTGGGACGCAAAAGTGGTCGCGCTGATGACGGCGACGCAGCTTCAGAACATTGGCGGAAAAAAGCTCGATCTCGCGGGTGCGCTTGGCCAGATCGAGGCCATCCTCGCCGCGCCGGATGCGACGCCGGCAACCAAAGCCGAGGCGTCCTATCTCCGGGTGCAGATGTTCGTGCAGGGCGCGAATGCTGAAAAACCCGAAACGCTCGCGCCGCTGACAAAAGCGGTCGCAGTCTTTCTCGACACCTACCCTGACAGCAAACGCACGTCGGAGGTGGCGGGATTGCAGATGCAATTGATCCAGATGGACGCCGTCAAAGACGGTGACGCCGCTTTGAAAAAACTCGCAGGGTCCAAGAACGAAGAAGTCGCGAAGATGGCGAAGGCCGCAATCGAGCAGAAAGAGAAGATGGCGAGCCTGAAAACGAAACCGCTCGATCTG
>JANLQB010000416.1:0-2843 GCA_031367565.1 Verrucomicrobiota bacterium | reverse complement strand
GCGATGGTCTATGGGATTGGCAATGGGCTGGCCGAACGCGTCGCGAGCTGGCGGGATCGCGGGTATCGCGTGCATCTGATGACCGGCGTTTCGTGGGGCGACTATCAGGATTATCTCTACGGGAAATACGATGGGGTGAATCACGAGGACAACGCGCAGACGGATCGTCACGGGCGCAAGATCGGGCACGGCGGCGATGTCTGGTACATGTGTCCGGCGGAAAATTACGGCGAATACTTATGCGTCGGGGTGCAGCGCGCGCTGGATGCAGGCGTGGAAGCCGTGCATTTGGAAGAGCCGGAATTTTGGGCGCGCGCGGGCTACTCGGAGGGTTTCAAACGCGAGTGGCAGAGCTTTTACCATGAGCCGTGGCAGGCTCCGCATGAGTCGGTGGATGGGCAGTGGCGCGCGTCGAAACTGAAATACTATCTGTATCGCCGCGCGCTCCAGCAGGTCTTCGCTTACGTCAAAGCCTTCACCGCGCGCACGGGAAAAAACGTGCGCTGCTACGTGCCGACGCACAGCCTCATTAACTACGCGCACTGGTGCATCGTGAGCCCGGAATCGAGTCTCGCGCGGCTGGACGGATGCGATGGCTATATCGCGCAGATTTGGACGGGCACGGCACGCACGCCGAATCATTTCCGCGGCGTGCGCAAGGAGCGGACGTTTGAGACCGCCTTTCTGGAATACGGCGCGATGCAAAATCTCGTTCGCGCGACGGGCCGCTCGGTCTGGTATCTGAACGATCCGATCGAGGACAACCCGCGTCACGATTGGGCGGACTATCGGGGCAATTGGGAATCCACGCTGGTCGCCTCGCTGCTCCAGCCGGACGTGTGGCAATACGAAGTCGCACCATGGCCGGAGCGCATTTTCGGCGGGACATATCCACGCGACGGGAGACCGGAAGATCGCAAAGGCATCCCGCCGGAATACGCGACCGAGCTGCAAGTCGTGATGAACGCGCTCACCGACCTGAAGCAGGCCGACGTGCAGTGGGATTGCGGCACGCGCGGCATCGGCGTGCTAGTCAGCGACTCGCTGATGTTTCAACGCGAGCAACCCACGCCCAGCGATCCGAACATGGCGCACTTCTACGGACTGGCGCTGCCCATGGTAAAACGTGGGGTGCCGGTCACTCCCGTGCAGCTCGAAAACGTGACGCTGCCCGGTTTTCTCGACGGTCAGCGCGTGCTGATGTTGAGCTACCAAGGCCAGAAACCGCAGAGCGCCGACATTCATCCCGCGCTCGCGGATTGGGTAAAAAAAGGCGGCGTGCTCGTGATGGTGGACGACGACACGGATCCATACAATCGCGTGCGTGAATGGTGGAATGCGGATGGAAAAAATGAGCGCATCCCGCGCCGCGATTTGTTCGAAGCGTTGGGAGTAAAGGATGAAGATTTCACGAAAGACCCAGAGGCAATGCGCGCCGTCGGCAAAGGCGGCGTGATCTGGCTCCGCCAAAATCCTTCGCACTTCGCGCTGAGCGCCGAGGCCGATGCACGGCTGGCAGGCGTGGTGAAAATGGCGTCGGACCAAACCGGGCCGCCTTGGAAAGAAACGAACTCTTTCGTCCTGCGACGCGGGCCGTACGTGATCGGCGCAGGCTTGGATGAATCCGTCCCAGGCGAAGCAAAAACGCTGACCGGACGTTTCGTAAATCTCTTCGATCCCGAGTTGAAAGTGCAGCGATCCATCTCGCTGACACCCGGAGCCCGCGTCTTCCTGCTCGATCTCGATGCTGCAAAATCCACCGATCCAAAACTCCTCGCCTCCGCCTGCAAAGCCCTGCCCGCCAAACGCAGCGACGGTAAAGTCGCCTGGACCATCGAAGGCGTCGGCGACACGCCCGCGATCCTGCTCCTTTCCACTGGGAAGCCGCCGCGCTCGGTCCAGCTCGACCAACAACCGCTCGACTCCTTCACTTACGACACCGCCGAAGGCCTGCTCATCCTCCGTTTCCCCAACGAAGCGCGCCCTCGCGAGCTAGTCGTAGAGTTTTCGTTCGGCAGCGGGACACGCGCCGCTCCATGACTACCCTCGCCGCGCGAGGATGTAGCCGCGGCCGACTTCGGTCGCTTGATGCTCGATCCATTCAAAACCTGTCGCCGCGAGCAGCGACTGCATCTCGCGGATCGAATAACATTTTCCCTCCGTGATCTGCATGAGCAGCGCGGAGTATTCGGCGACGTGGAGCGGGCCGGTTTTCTCGGCATTGATGAACGCGTCGTGAATGATGAGCAGGCCGCCGGGCGTGAGCGCGGCGTGGGATTTTTGAAGGAGATCTTTGACGGTCGGCTCTTCCCAATCATGCAGCACATTCGAGATGAGATGCGCGTCGAAACCCTGCGGCCAAGCGTCCTTGAACATATCGCCCGCGACGACTTCCACCTTCTCCGTGCAACCCTGTTTGGCGATGGCTTCGCGCGCGATGCGATCGACGGGCGGCTTTTCAAAAACCGCCGCGCGCAGATGGGGATGCCGGACCACGAGCGAACACGCGTAGATGCCCGAACCGCCCGCGACATCGAGCACCTTTTTCGTTTCGGAAAGATTGAGCTTCTTCGCCATCGCCGGCCCGAGCAGCGTGCCGCGGCAATCCATCGCCGCCGTGAATTGTTCCGCGAAATCCGTGCGCTCCATCGCCTGCGCCCAAGCCTGCGCATCGTAGCTACCCCAGTTCGCAGGCTTGCCCGTGCGCAGGACTTTTAGCATGTCGATCGTCTGCGGGCGGTCTTTCATCGAGACGTAATACGGCGCGAGATTCCACGGCGATCCGGTGACGAGATGCTCGCGCGCACGCAGCGTCAGGTGAAAGCATCCGCCCGCCTGGGTGA
>JANLQB010000412.1:0-2221 GCA_031367565.1 Verrucomicrobiota bacterium | reverse complement strand
AACATCCCGAACCTGCAAAGCTCGTGGGTCACGCAAGGGCCGAAGATCGGTCAGGTCGCGCTCAAATACGGCGCGAACGATTTTGGCTCCGTGATGATGGAGGAAAATGTGGTCTCCGCCGCCGGCACGAGCTTCCGTTTGCAGAAAGAGCAGATCGAACGGCTCATCCGCGAAGCGGGATTCGAGGCGCGGCAGCGGAATAACTGGTACGAGCTGCTCGGGAAATAGCGCGGCTTTTTCCGCCGCCCCACGAGGAGAAGCGGGAAGCGCCTATTTCTTCTCTTCGTCCAGCTTCGCCTGCACCTTCGCGTAAAGATCGTTGTAAAGCGCCTGGTCGGTGCGGAGGACTTCTTTCGCGGCGTCGCGGCCTTGCGCGAGCTGGCTGCCGTTGTAGCTGAGCCATGAGCCGCGTTTTTCGATGATGCCTTTTTCGATCGCGAGATCGAGCAGCGAGCCGGTGCCGGAGATTCCCTCGTTGTACATAATGTCGAACTCGGCCTCGGTGAACGGCGGCGCGACTTTGTTTTTCACGAGCTTGATCTTCGTGCGGCTGCCCGTCACCACGCCGTCACTCGACTTGATCTGGCCGATGCGGCGGATGTCCACGCGCACGCTGGCGTAAAATTTCAGCGCCTTGCCGCCGGGCGTCGTCTCGGGATTGCCAAACATGACGCCGATCTTTTCGCGAATCTGGTTTGTGAAAACGCAGATGGTGCGCGCCTTGGAAATGAGCGCGGTCAGCTTGCGCATCGCGGCGCTCATGAGTCGGGCCTGTGCGCCGACCGTCGAGTCGCCGATTTCGCCTTTGAGTTCCTGCTTCGTCACGAGTGCGGCCACGGAATCGAGCACGATGATATCGAGCGCATTCGACCGCACGAGCGTCTCCACGATGCGCAGCGCTTCTTCACCGGAGCTGGGCTGCGAAACGAGGAGGTCGTCGAGATTCACGCCGAGTTTTTTCGCGTATTGCGGATCGAGCGCGTGCTCGACGTCCACAAAGGCCGCGAGTCCGCCGAGCTTTTGCGCCTGGGCGATGAGCGTGAGCGTGAGCGTGGTTTTTCCCGAAGATTCCGGCCCGAAAACCTCCACGATGCGCCCGCGCGGAAAGCCGCCGCAGCCGAGTGCGCGGTCGATGAGGATGTTGCCAGTCGGGATCACTTCCACGTCCATCTGCGTGGAATCGCCGAGCCGCATAATGGCACCGTCCCCGAAATCCTTCGCGATCTGCTGGATGGCGAGATCGAGGTTTTTGTTGCGAGCGATCGTGACTTTGCTCTCGGTGACTTTGCTTTCTTCCGGGTCGGTTTTGGTGGCCATATGAACACACGCTACAACCCCGACCGCGCGCGGCGGAAGAAAAACCTTGGCGCTTTTTTCCTCGCGTTTGCTCCAGCCCCCGCGCTCATTAGCCACCACCAAAAGCACCCATGGATTCGACTTTGCCAGACGACGACACGACCCCGGAACTCCCGCTCGAAACTCAGCCCGAGGCCTCCGCCCCTCTCGAGGAAGCTCCTGCTAAAGCGGCTCCCATCGAGTCCGCTCCCACGGTTCAGCCACCTACGGAGGCCGCGCCCGCCGAGGTTGGCGGGTTGGCTTCGCCGAAGGACACGCTTACCGAGCTGGCCGCGCGCGCGGAAAAAGGGCGTCTCTCCGCTGCCGATGAGGCGCGCGCCGCGCAGGCGATCAAGGATTGCCTCCTCGATGGTCGCGCCGGAGTCACATTCGTGATCGAACTGCTGCCAAAATTTGCATGGATGGTCGCGGTGAACGGCGTCGCTGCCGCGTGGCCGGAGCTGACCGTCGGCTTCCGCACCCAGCTTTTTTCTGGTCTTTCCAAAGACGAATCCGACTCCGCGCGCCGTCTCCGCCTCAGCCTCGCGCGCGGCCTTTTCAAACAGGACGTGCCATCCGCGTCGAAGCTCGCCGTCGGAGTCGCGCGCGATTTGCGCGAAAAAGAATCCGGCGCGTTGCAGCAAAAGGACGCGCAGATGTTCGCGAGCGTTTTCATCGGCCGCGCCAAGCCATGGCTCGCGGGTTTTCCGCTCAACGATCTGAAGCCCGCCGATGCCGACGCGCTCGTGCATTGCGCACTGCTGACCGTTTTCACCCTGCCGCATCCACCCGTGACTCAGCTCGGCGTGCTGAAATGGGCCGCAGAAGCGGGCCGCTTGGAAAAGCTGCACGAACTCGCCCTCGAAGCCGTGAAGAACGGCCTCGG
>JANLQB010000390.1:0-4987 GCA_031367565.1 Verrucomicrobiota bacterium | reverse complement strand
CCTTGAAATAGATGCGGTCCGGGATGTTCTCCAGCAGCGTATTCAACATGTCCCGCTCACGCGCCAGCGCTGCCTCCGCCCGCGTCCGCTCGATCGCATATCGCATCGCCCGATGCAGGGCCGGCCCGTCGATGCGCCCCTTCACGAGACACTCCTTGGCCCCATGCTGCACCGCCTCCAGCGCCAGCTCGCCATCATCGGAATCGCTCAGGATCACGATCGGCAAATCCGGCGCAGCCACGCGGATGCCCACGAAAGTATCCAGCCCCGAACAATCCGGCAGTGTGAGATCGAGCAGCGCCAAATCAAAACGGCCCGACTCGATCAAATGCATCCCTTCCGCCAGCGTCGCCGCCACATCCGAGATGTAAAAGCGGCACTTCTTCTGCGAATCCAGCATCTCCCGCAGCAGGAAAACATCGCCCGGATTGTCCTCAATTAAGAGGACGCGGAATTTTTCTAAAACATGCTTCGGCATCGGGGGTCCGTTTTTCCCGGAAGAATATCGGCACGTTCCGCGATGGCGAGAGCGGAACAGGGCTATTTACTGCCCAGGCAAACGAGGCATGCTTCGAGCGACGCGGCAATGTATGCGCAGGGCGTGGTGCATCGGGATTTGAAGCCGGCAAATCTGCTCTTTACGGCGGAGGGTGAGCCGAGGGTGGCGGACTTCGGGCTGTGGGCTTCGCTGGCGATGAGCGGGCGCTCCCGATCCGGGCTTTCTTCGGATGGAGGCGCTCATTCTTAGCAATGGCACCGAGGTATGGTAGGTCGCGATTTCATACGGGCGAGTATGCTTTCACGGAAGCACGACGCGGCAAAGCGACTGCTGGATTCCGTGACGTTCGCCAGCAAGTAGTTTTCTGATCCCCGGCACTGCCTGCGTGGGATTACCCGCGAGCATCTTCCTGCTCAATGTCGCGCGGTGAATCGTCTCCTCCCTTTTCTCGCCAAGACCATTCTCGCCCGCGCCGCTGAGACGCTCACCTGGAGACAACTCCCGCCGCTCCCGGAAGCGCTGGGCGTCGCCGCGCCTTTTGCGGGCGTGAGCGACGGGGGCGGTGACTTGGTGGACGGGCCATGTCGGGTCGTATTCAGAACTGCTCACGGCGCGTTCGCTGATGGGTGTGAGCGAGGCTTTTTACCTTCCCGCCGCGCTCGCACTGATCGCCGATTATCACACGGGGCCGACTCGTTCGCGCGCGATCAGCGTGCATCAGATGGGGATTTATTGCGGCGTCATCGTCGGGGGGTTTAGCGGCTACATCGCGGATGCGCCGACGCTCGGCTGGCGCTGGGGATTCGAGGTGTGCGGGATCGTGGGGATGCTCTATGCGCTGCCGCTCGTTTTTCTCCTGCGCGATGTGCGGATGGAAGATGGCGCGGCGCGCAATGCCACGTCGCCATTGGCGGCGGTGAAGGAATTACTGGCGAACGGCTCGTTCATGCTGCTCGTGTTTTATTTCACGCTGCCGGCCCTCGCGGGCTGGGTGGTGCGCGATTGGATGCCGGCGATTTTGAAAGCGGAGTTTCACGTCGGGCAGGGGAAGGCCGGCGTGTCGGCGACGCTCTACTGGCAGGTCGCGGCGATCGGCGGCGCGCTCGTGGGCGGCTGGCTCGCGGATCGCTGGATCCGAAGGACGGCGCGCGGCCGCATTTACGTGAGCGCGCTCGGTGTGGGGATGATCATCCCGGCGATGTTCGGCGTCGGCTTCGCGCCGCAGACGGGGCTGCTGTGGGTGGCCATCGCCTTCCTGATTTTGTTCGGACTCGGCTGGGGATTTTTTGACATAAACAACATGCCGATCCTTTGCCAGATCACGCGGCCCGAAGTGCGGGCGACTGGCTACGGCATCATGAATCTCGTGAGCATCAGCGCGGGAGGCCTCGCCGATTGGGGCTTCGGTGCGCTGCGCGATCGTCACGTTCCGCTCTCGGGAATCTTCAGCATCTTCGCCAGCGCGGCGCTCCTTTCCGTCGTGCTCGTGCTGCTCATCCGCCCACGCGAAAACGGCACTTTTCCATGAAACCGACGCCCCCACTCCACGGCCTCGCTCTCGCATTCCTCTTCTCAGCCGCCGCACTTTTACGGAAAGCGGACTGCGCGCGGGCTTTGACGGCATCCGTGGAACCGTGCCAGCATCGGCGCATGTTTCCCCCCCTTTCCTGAGCATGACTGCTGCCGCGAACGTGCCCCAGACCTTGCGCAATCTCACTTCGCAACAAAAGCGCTCCGGGCTCGCGGCGTGGCTCGGGTGGATGTTCGACGGGCTCGACATGCATCTCTACACGCTCGTCGCGCTGCCGTTTGTCGCCGAGTTGTTGCGCGTCGCGCCGTCCGCGCAGGCGGCTTCGGTGAAGGCGTCGATGATCCAGGCGGCGTTCCTCGTCGGGTGGGCGCTTGGCGGTGCATTCTTCGGGCGCATCGGCGATTTGCTCGGACGCAGCCGCGCGCTCGTGCTCACGATTTTGACTTACGCAGCGTTCACAGGGCTTTCGTTTTTTGCGCAGGAATGGTGGCACTTGCTCATCTTCCGTTTCCTCGCCGCGCTCGGGATCGGCGGCGAGTGGGCGGTCGGCGCATCGCTCATCTCCGAGACGTGGCCGGCGAAGTGGCGTCCGTGGCTCGCGGCGATCCTGCAGTCCGCCGTGAATTGCGGTGTGCTCCTCGCGTGTCTCGCAGGCTGGCTGCTCGCGTGGGCACCGTATCGCTGCATCTTTCTCGTGGGCGTCGTGCCCGCGTTGCTCACGCTCTGGATTCGTCGCGCCGTGCCAGAGCCGGAGGAATGGGCGAGCGCACACCAACGCGAAAAGTCGCCGGGGCTCGCCGCGCTTTTCAGCCCGGCGATTCGCCGGATCACTTTCACCGTCGTGACGATCTGCGCGCTCTCGCTCACCGCGCATTGGGCGCTGATGTTCTGGCATTCTCCGCACCTCCGTTCGCTGGCAGCCAGCGCGGGCTGGTCGAAGGACCGTATCGACGCGCTCGCCAATCACGGACTCTACCTGCTCACGATCGGCGCGATTTTCGGAAATCTGGCCGCAGGCGGCGTGGCAAAGCTCATTGGATTTCGCCGGGCCATCGCGCTGTTTTTCGCGATCTATTTCGGCCTGATGATCGGAGCGTACGGCGTGGTGCGAACGCCGGATACCGTGCTGCTCTGGCTGCCCTTCATCGGCGCGGCCCAAGGCGCGTTCGCGCTTTTTACGATGTGCCTCCCGCCTCTTTTCCCCACGCTCATTCGCACGACGGGCGCGGGCTTTTGCTATAACATCGGGCGCATCATTTCCGCCGCAGGCGTGGTGACTTTCGGGCTGTTCGCCAAAGTGGGCGCAGGTGCGGGCGCGATCTGCGATCACCGGCTCGCGCTGTTTTACGCGGGATTTCTTTTTCTCCCCGCCGCCGTCGTTGCCTGGGGCTGGATGCCGGAGGAAAAATTGAGCGTTGAGTGACGCGACGCGACTCGTTTCCATCACCTCGTCATGCCTCCTCCCGACACCGATCTGCGGCTACTCCGCCTGCACGCGGATGACAACGTGCTCACGCTCATCGCGCCAATTGCCGCGGGCGAAAGCCTCGTCATCGAAGGCGAGCCCGTGACCGCAGCCGCGTCGCTCGCGCTCGGGCACAAGCTCGCTGCGCGCGCGATCATGCCAGGCGAAAAGATCGTGAAATACGGCGCACCCATCGGCTCGGCCACGCAGGCGATCACGCGCGGCGAACACGTTCACCTGCACAATTTGCAGAGCGACTATCTGGCGACGCCCGGCAGTTGATCCCATTGCTTTCACCATGCTCGCCTACCTCCGCTCCGATGGTCGCAAAGGCATCCGCGACGTCACCGTCGTCGTGTACCTCGTCGAGTGCGCGCACCACGTCGCACGCGAGATCGTCTTCCCGTTTCGCGAACGCGCGACTCATCTCGTCGGCTTTCCCGGTTGCTACCCGAACACCTACGCGCACCGCATGCTGGTGCAGCTCTGCACGCATCCGAACGTCGGCGCGGTGCTGCTCGTCTCGCTCGGTTGCGAAGGCTTCGATCGCGGGGGCTTGCTCCATGAAATCCGCGCGACGGGACGGCCCGCGGAGGTGCTCGTGATTCAAAACGAAGGCGGCACGCGGCGCACGATCGCCGAAGGGCAGGCGTGGCTCGCCAAAGCTCATGCACACTTGCTTTCCACGCCGCGCGTCGAAATGAGCGTGGATGAACTCATCGTCGGCACCGTCTGCGGCGGCTCGGACGCGACGAGTGGCATCACGGCCAATCCCGCAGTCGGTCGCGCGTTCGATCGACTCGTCGCAGACGGCGCGCGCGTGATCTTCGAGGAAACGGGCGAACTCATCGGCTGCGAACACATCATGGCCGCGCGCGCCGCCCGCCCGGAACTCGCGGCCGCACTTCTCGCCTGCGTGGACAAAGCCGCGCGCTACTACACCACGCTCGGCCACGGCAGCTTCGCGCCGGGAAACGCCACGGGCGGGCTCACGACGCAGGAGGAAAAATCCATGGGCGCCTACAGCAAAAGCGGCAGCTCGCCGATCGCCGGCATCCTGAAGCCGGGGGACGTGCCGCCGGGCCGGGGACTCTACCTCCTCGATGTCGTGCCCGATGGTGAAGTGCGCTGGGGTTTTCCCAACATCAGCGACATTCAGGAAATCGGCGAACTCATCGCCTGCGGGTCGCACCTCACGCTTTTCACCACGGGCCGCGGCTCGGTCGTCGGCTCCGCGATTTCCCCAGTCATCAAAATCTGCGCGAATCCCGAGACCTATCGCCGGCTGAGCGAAGACATGGACGTGAACGCCGGCCGCATCCTCGAAGGCGGTGCGACCCTCGAAGAAGTCGGTGCCGAAATCTACGACCGCGTCCTACGGGTCGCGGCAGGTGAACTCACCGCCAGCGAAAAACTCGGCCACGCAGAGTTCGCATTGGTTTACAAAAGCTTCGAGCCGCTCGGACCGGGATGCCTTCCAGGCTGAGCGCTG
>JANLQB010000373.1:0-3168 GCA_031367565.1 Verrucomicrobiota bacterium | reverse complement strand
CACCTGGGTTTCCGCCTGCGGCGAAAAGGTGGCCGTTAAAAAGCGAAGTGAGAGCGAGCGCTCCGACACCCGTCGTGCTCTTTTGGAGAAAAGCGCGGCGGGAGAGTTGGCGTTGGATTTCGGCTGGAAGGTTCATGGCGGAATTTATCGGATGGCGACTTCGCTGCTCACGAGCGCGTAGGTTTTCATGGAGCTGTCGAGCGGATAGGCAAGTCGTTCGAGCCATTCAGGAACGGCATGGGCAGCGCGGCCGAGCCGGCGTAGCTCGCCGGGTCCCAGAGCTGCGTCCACTTTTGCATCCACGGCCACTCGGGCTTTTTGGATCGAACCAGCCCTTCGACCACGCGTTTGTTTTCCGCGAGGAATCCGCAGCCGTATTGAGGCACCGCGACTTTGAAACGCGCTGATCGCGAGGACAAGTAGTGAAACGAGTGGCTTCAATTGGTGATCGTTTCGTTGAGGTTGAGCAGCACGTTGCCGAGCGCGGTCCACGCCGCGAGTTCGGCGTCGGGGACGTTCGCGGATTTTGGCAGGTCGCCGACTTTCACGAGCGCGGCTGCGGCTGCGGTGTCTTGCGAGTAGGTCGCGAGTTGCGTTTCGAGCGTCTTGGCGAGAATTGTGATTTCCTTTTCGGAAGGCGGGCGGGCGAGGGCGAGTCGCCATGCGAACTGGAGGCGCGCGGCGTTGTCAGCGCCGCCTTCTTTCAGAATGCGCTGGGCAAAGGCGCGGGCGGCTTCGACGAAGACGGGGTCGTTCATCAGGACGAGCGATTGTAGGGGCGTGCTCGTTTTCGCGCGCTGCGCCGTGCAGAATTCGCGCGTCGGGGCGTCGAGCGTGATGAAGCTGGGATAGACGGTGGAGCGACGCCAGTAGACGTAGAGGCCGCGACGGTAGAGGTCGTCGCCTTTCGATTTGTCGTAGTTGTAGCCGCCCATTTCGTTGATCTCCCAAGTGCCGGGCGGCTGCTCGGGCTTGATGCTTTTGCCGCCAAGTTTTTCGTTCAGGATGCCGCCGATCGCGAGGGCGTTGTCGCGGATGATTTCGGCGTCGAGGCGCTGGCGTGGGCCGCGCGCGAGCAGGCGATTTTCGGAATCTTTTTCGAGAAGCTGCGGGCTTACTTTCGACGACTGCCGATACGTTTGGCTCATCACGATTTGTTTGATCGCGCGCTTCACGTTCCAGTCCTTCATAAAATCGGCGGCGAGCCAGTCGAGCAGTTCGGGATGACTCGGCCATTCGCCTTGCGCGCCGAAGTCGTTCACGGTTTTCACGAGGCCATTTCCGAAGAGCATCGACCAAAAGCGGTTCACGGTGACGCGCGCGGTGAGCGGCTGTTCTTTCGCCACGAGCCACTTCGCAAAATCGAGCCGGTCGAGCGGTTTGCCATCGGCGCGTGGCGGGATCGGCGGGAGAAATCCAGGCGCGGCGGGCGCGATCTTTTCGCCGTCGGCGTCGTAGGCACCGCGCACTTTGATGAAGGTGTCGCGCGGCTTTTCCATCTCGGACATCACCATCGTGTTCGGGATTTGCCGCTCCAGCGCGTCCTTCGTTTTGCGAATTTCCGCGAGCTTCTTTTCCGCGTCGGCGAGTTCCGGGGCCTGCGTTTCGCGGAAGAATTTCTGAAGCTGCGCCTTCTGCTCGGGAGTCCGCGTTTCCACGGGGATCGCGGCGATGACGAAAGTCGCGCCGCCTCCGAGCGCGGCGACTTCATTCGGCGGCAGCGCGCGCTCGTAGATGCGGAAATCATCGACGCGTCCCGTGAACGGCGCGCCGCTCGCACCGCGTCGGCCAATGCTAAACGGCTCCGGCGTTTTGATTGTTTCCGTCAGCGTGTCGAACTGCGTCTTCGTTTTTTCCGGCTGCCCGTTCACATACATTTTTACGCCCGCCGCCTTGCCCGAGCCGTCGTAGGTCACAAGCAAATGCAGGAACGTATCGACCGGCAGCTCGCGCTCGCCCTGCACCGTGATCGTGTTCGATGGCCACTGATGGATGAGGTGAAACGTCGGGCGCGTGCCGATCATCTCGACATCCCAGCCGCGGGTCGCCGCGCTCGATTCCATCTTCCCAAAAGGCGAGCCGCCCTGCGGCTTCAGGCGCAGCCACGCGGAAACGCTGAACGGCTGATCTTTTTCAAAACCAAATTTGTCGCCGTATTCGATCCACCCTTTTTTTTCCAAGCGCAGACTCGTGCTCACCGCGCCTTCGGTAAAAATCGCCTCGCCTTTCACTTCGCCCGTCAGCGGCTGGCCATCGAGGCCCGTGCCGCTGCCGTCGGCATCGAGTGGGATTTTCACGAGCGGTCCCGCGGGTTCCGCAGCCTGACCGGTCGCCGCGATCTGCTTTTCCCAATCAGCCTGCTTCGCGTCCACTGCCTTTCCAGTTTCCTGCACGGCCTTGTCCGCCGCGGCGACTTCACCATCGAGCCGCGTTGTTTCTGCTGATTGCTCCGGCGTCGGCACGCGCAGGAAAGGCCGCGGATTCCGGTCGCGCACGCCGTCTTTTCCGTTCTCCGGCACGTTGTGGAAGAAACCGTAGATTTGGTAAAAATCGCGCTGCGTGATCGGGTCGTATTTGTGATCGTGGCACTGCGCGCACGCGACGGTGAGGCCGAGCCAGGTCACGCCGGTCGTCGCCACGCGATCGACGATATACAGATTCAGATACTCCGCTTCGATCAGCCCGCCTTCGTCGCTCGTCATCACGTTGCGGTGAAATCCCGACGCGATTTTTTGGTCCATCGTCGCCTCCGGCAGCATGTCGCCCGCGATTTGTTCGATGGTGAATTCGTCGAACGGGAGGTTCGCGTTGAACGCCTTGATGACCCACTCGCGCCACAGCCACATGTCGCGCAGTGAATCGTTGTGATACCCGCTCGTGTCGCCGTAGCGCGCGAGATCGAGCCACGGGATCGCGAGGCGTTCGCCGAAATGCGGCGAGGCGAGCACACGATCGACGGCGGAGTTCATTGCGGAACGCGGATCGCGGAACGCGGATTGGACGAACGTATCGACTTCCGCGATCGATGGCGGGATGCCGGTGAGATCGAGCCACAAGCGGCGAATCAAGCGTGCGGGCTCTTCTTCGGGAGAGGGCTGGAGCTTTTCCTTTTCAAGTCGCGCCGCAACGAAGCGGTCAATTGGATGTTGGACGTTGAAAGTTGGAAGT
>JANLQB010000355.1:0-4206 GCA_031367565.1 Verrucomicrobiota bacterium | reverse complement strand
GCCCGTTTTGGTAGCGCGTCATCTCCCGCTGCCGCATCTCGCCGCGATCCTCGCGCGCAGCCGGCTTTTCATCGGACACGATAGCGGCATCTCGCACCTTGCGGCGGCGGTGGGTGCAAAATGTGTGCTGCTTTTCGGGCCGACCGATCCTGCGGTGTGGGCACCTGCAAATCCAGGCGTCCATGTTCTCGAAGCGCCCGACGAAGATCTCGCAAAGCTCAGCGTGGAAGCCGTCGTAGAGGAAGTATCGCGCCGGATCTGATTGTCGCGCGCGGCGGAGCAGTTCCCCCTTGCGCGGCACTCGCGCGCCTCGTTTAGTGGGCGCTCTTTCCCGACGATCATGATGAAATACCGGACATACCTTATCTTTGGCGCACCCGGCAGCGGCAAGGGGACACAGGGCCAAATTTTGGGAGCAATCCCGCGCTTTTTCCACTGCGCGTGCGGCGATGTTTTCCGCTCGCTCGATACCCGGACGGAGCTCGGCCAGAAATTTCTCGAATACGCCAGCCGCGGCCAGCTCGTGCCGGATGATGTGACGGTAAAACTATGGCAGGCCAACATCGCCGACGTGGTGCGCGCACACACCTTCAAGCCAGACATCGACTCGCTCATCCTCGACGGCATCCCGCGCAATGTCAGTCAGGCAAAGATCATGAGCGCCATCATCGACGTGAAAAAAGTCTTCCACCTTTCCTGCCCGGATCGCTTGCAGCTCGTCTCCCGGCTGAAAAAACGGGCACTGAAGGATAATCGGTTCGACGATGCGAACGAGGAAGTCATCCGCCGTCGGCTCGAAACCTACGAAGCCGAATCCAAGCCGCTGCTCGATTACTATGGCCCCGGCTTGATCCACGATGTGGATGCGCAGCAGACGCCGGTGAAAGTCACCTACGATATTCTTTCGGCCATTCTCGGTGACGCGGCGTGAGGATTCTTTTCATCGGAACCGGTGATATCGGCCTGCCCACGCTGGATAGCCTGCTGCTGGCTCAGGAGCATCAGGTGCTCGCCGTGGTCACGCAGCCGGACAAGCCCGTCGGACGGCATCAGGAGATGCAGGCGTCGCCGATCAAGCAGCTCGCACTGAAACATCACGTCCCCATTTTTCAGCCGCAAAAAATCCGCGAACGCACGGCGATCGAGCAACTGCGATTTCTCAAACCGGACGCGATCGTGGTGATGGCGTACGGCCAGATTTTGCCGGGAGAAATTTTACGAATCCCCGCCGTCGCTTGCTTGAATTTGCACGCATCGCTTTTGCCGCGGCATCGTGGCGCGGCACCGATTCAGGCGGCGGTGGAAGCGGGCGATTCCGAGACTGGCGTGACCGTGATGTACATGGATGAAGGGCTCGACACCGGCGACATGCTTTTGAAAAAGACGCTACCGATTCGGCGTCGCGACACCGGCGGTTCGATCCACGACGCGCTCGCGAAATCCGCACCGGTCGCGCTCGCGGAGGCCCTCACGCTTTTGAAGCAAGGCCGCGCGTCGCGCGTGAAACAAGACTCCACGCTCGCGACTTACGCGCCGAAGCTCACGCGCGAAAATGGCGAGATCGACTGGCAGGCCTCGCAAGAGCAGATCGACCGTAAAATCCGGGCGATGAATCCGTGGCCGGGTGCGTTCACATTTCTCCCGACACTCGAAGGTCCGCGAAAACTGAAGGTCTTCGGATGCATCCAGCACAGTCGAAATATCGGCGAACCGGGAGCGGTGGTGCGCGCGGACAAACACGGCTTGCTGGTTGCCGCCGGGCAAGGCGGCATCTTGCTGCGCGAGGTGCAGCTCGAAGGGAAAAAGCGGATGAGCGCGCGCGATTTTCTGATGGGCTCGCCGGTCGCGCCAGGCACCATCCTCAGCGCACAGTGACGGCTCCGTCGTCCGCGCAGCGAAAGCTCGAGCAACTCGTCGCCCGCCTCCGCGCCTGCGAACGCTGCCCAAAAATGCAGCGCCCTGCCGTCTCTGGCGGTGCAGTGATGAGCCGCGTGATGGCGATCGGGCAGGCGCCGGGAGTCAAAGAGCCCGTGCTCGGATATCCCTTTGCCTGGACCGCGGGAAAAACACTCTTCGGCTGGATTCAGCGCGCCTGCGGAATGACGGAGGCGGAATACCGCGCGTCGATTTACATGGCCGCCGTGTGCCGCTGTTTTCCCGGAAAAAACAGCGCCGGCGGCGACCGCGTGCCCGATGCCGGCGAAATCATCGCCTGCCGCGACTGGCTCGAAGCGGAGATGGAAATCCTCCAGCCGCAACTCGTGATCCCCATCGGCAAACTCGCCATCTTGCAATTCATCGAGTTCGACAAAATGACCGAGGTAATCGGCGGAGTTTTTCCCGTCAATTTCCGAGGCCGCCGCTTTGACCTCATCCCGCTCCCGCACCCCTCCGGCGCATCCCCGTGGCACCGCATGGAACCTGGCATCACCTTGCTGAACAAAGCGCTCAAGCGGATCGTGAAGCACCCCGCGTGGCCGCAGAAATGACCGGGGGCGAAAAGGTCTTGGTGTCCCGACATTCCGCGTTCCAAGCCATTCGGCTCACGGAGGACGCGGAGGGGTTGCGGACGTTGCGCTTCGGAGCCGACGGTCCTTCGCAAAGCATCGTGAAGGTGGGCGATCCGGGGCATCTTGAACTGCCTTACGCTCGCACGCTGCCAGCGTGCCTAGCTTTCGCCCTGAAGCCGCGCCGCATTTTGATTGTCGGTTTGGGCGGCGGCTCGCTTCCGCGATTTTTTCACCGCCACTTCCCCGAGATGATGATCGAGGTCGTCGAACTCGATCCGGATGTCGTGGCCTTGGCCAAGGAGTATTGCGGGTTCGAGGAAGATGCCCGGCTCCGCGTGTTTGTGGACGACGGCCGGGATTTCATCGAGACCAGCAGCGGCGGCTACGATGTGATCGTTTTGGACAGCTTTGATACCGATTCCATCCCCGCTCATCTCACGACGCTGGAATTCGTCAGCGCGGTGAAAAAAGTCCTCGCTCCCGAGGGAATCGCCATCGCGAATGTCTGGGGTCGTGAGGCCAATCCACTCTACGCGAGCATGCTGCTGACCTACCAAGCCGCGTTTGCAGACATCTATATCTTAGACGTGCCAGCGCCGGGTACCAAACTGTTCGTCGGCCTGCAACACCGGCAACAAATGACGCGTGAAGCGCTGCGGCAAAAGGCCCGCGAGATTTCCCGCGTCCACGAATTTGGCTACGACCTGAGCGAGACGATCGCGGGCTTCAGGAATTCGAGCCGCGAAACTGTTCACGGCGGCTCCGTGTTGAAAGACTGATCAAACCTTGAGCGGCAGGATGGAGGGTCGATGCGGCGGTTACATGGCCGGATTCGGCATTCGGCATTTACGAGCCTGCGTATCTCCCTGATTTCCAGCGTTTGTTGGAAGCGCGGAGAGGGGGGGATTCGAACCCCCGATACCCTTTTGGAGTATGGCGCTTTAGCAAAGCGCTGCTTTCGGCCACTCAGCCACCTCTCCTGATGCGGCGCGAATGTATGGCGAAGTTTTCTCCCGCGTCAAAGTGAATTCCGGGCTTCGTGTGGAAAGCGAAAATCATTCATTTGCCGAAAGCTCGTGCGTAGGGTGGGTGGATGACTTTTCGACTGCATACATTCTCTCGATCGGTGCTGATCGTGGCGTTGGTTTTCTGCGGGACGAGTTGCGCGACTTTCAAAAAGCACAAGAAAGAGGAACCGTCGCCGGAACGGGATGTGCAGCCTGCGGTGGCGGTGCTTCCGGGGCCGCTGCGAGTGGGGACGGTCACGCTCGTGAATGAGGCGGAGCGTTTCGTCCTCATCGATACGGGGCTGGGAGGGGTGCCGGCGATCGGGATGGCTTTGAAAACTTTTACCGGGGAAGAGTCGTCGGGCGTGGTGACGGTGGGAAATGTGAATCGACGTCCGTTCATCGTGGCGGATGTCGTGCAGGGTGCGCCGAAAAAGGGAGACGGGGTTTTTCAGTAGCGCGGGGGTGACTGGTGAGGGTGCGCCAAAGGAAGCGCGGTCTTTCGCAAAATCGGTGTTTTCACTCTTGCTGATCGTTGGTTGAGTGGGTTCATCAATCATATGGAACTTACCCGCACAGCTTACGGAACTTGGAGTGGTGGCCGCTTTATGCACTTCGGCGAACCGCTCGATGACACGCGATTTATCGGGGCGATCCGGCATGCGTATGAGCGTGGCGTCCGCACTTTT
>JANLQB010000304.1:0-4938 GCA_031367565.1 Verrucomicrobiota bacterium | reverse complement strand
CGGTGAGGAGCCAGCGGTGGATTTCGTCGGTCGGCGAGTTATCGACGACGACGATTTCGATCCACGGATACGTCTGCATGCGGCAGCTCTCGATGCCGAGCCGCAATGCCTCGCGGCGCTGCCAGGCGACGAAGGTGACGGTGACGAAGGTGACGGTGACGAGCGGCGCGTTCATGGGGATGGCAAACTGCGATAGCAGGTGAGGTAGCGCGGCGCGAGCGCATCCCAATGGAAAGTGCTCCGCGCCCAGTCGGCGAGCTGTTCGCGCGCGTCCGGCGTCCGGCGTGGTAGTTGGAAAATTGAAACGATTTTTTCGCGGATGCGGTCTTCGTTCGGCTCGCAGATGTAGCCGCGTCCGTCAGCGAGATGTTCGATCCAAGGCGTCGTGGAAGTCGTGAGCGCGGGGGTGCCGACCTGGCAGGCATCCAAGACGGCGAGACCGAAGTTTTCCGAGAACGTCGGCAGACAAAACAAATCCGCGCCCTGAAAATATGGCCAGCGATCGTCGCCCCAGACTTCGCCGATCCAATCGACACGCGGCAACGTGAGTTGCCCGGCGAGTTCGCGGACAGAACGCACATATTTCTCATCACCGCCGCCGACGATCACGAGTCGAGTCGGCTCGCGAGGCTCGACCTTTGCGAGTGCGCGCCGGAGCAACTCCAGTCCCTTTTTTACGTGCAGTCGCGAGAGAAAAAGCAGCACGCGCTCCTCGGGCTGCCAGCCGAGTTTCGTGCGGGCGGCTTCGTAGTTGGGTTTTGCGTCGCCCGTCATTCCGAGCGGGAGCGATTCGATACGCTGGCCGGGGAAGAGTTTTTTGAGCCTTTCGGTTTCCAGGCAGCCGGTCGCGAGCAATGCCGCGGCGCGCGAGAGGAGCCGCTTTTCGATGAGGTGAAAGTAGGGCCATTTTTTCCACCGTTTGTGCTGCATTGCCCACGGCTCCAGCATGCCGTGTGGCGAGACGATATACGGGATGCCGAGCTTCGCGCAGCGTTTCGCGAGGCGCACATTCCGGAGCTGCCAGAGGCCGTGGAAGTGGACGAGATGTTCGCCTTCTGCGTTTTCAGGAAGCGTCTCATCGACGGTGGCTCCGGCACGAACGAGCGCGGCGCGCAGGCCGTCGATCGCGGCGTCGAGCCCGCCGATGCGTTGTGCGGGCGGCGGGGTGAAGAAGTGGACGTTCACGATTTCGCCTCGCGGTAAATCGCTTCGTAATTCGCGGCCATCGACGCGAAGGAAAAATCCCGCTCGGCGAGTGCGCGTGCGGCTTTACCGATCGCGGGATTTTTTACGGACGCGAGCCATGCGTCGTCGTCGGTGATCGCGACGGAGTTCGTGGCATTCAGGAAGGGCATCTCGGCCAAAAGATTTGGCGTGATGGCGCAGGGCAGGCCGGCGGCGAGGGCTTCGAGGATGGCGAAGGCGAGCCCCTCGAATTCGGCGACGTGGAGAAAGACATCAGCGGCGGCGAGGAAGGCGGGTGCGTCGGTTTGCCACGGGAGGCGGCGGACTTTTTCGCCGAGTTTATTTTTTGCGTCGAAAGCGGCGGCGAGATCGCCGTCGCCGATCCAGAGGAAACGGGCGTTCGGCATTTTTTCGAGGATGCGCGCGGCGATTTCGAGGAAAAGGAGCGGGCGCTTTTGCGGCATCATGCGGCCCACGGCGACGAAGAGCCGTTCGTTATCGGCGATGCCGAGTGAGTGGCGTTTGGCGGGACGTTGCTCGGCGAGCGTGGGCAGGTCGGGAATGGGCACGCCGTTGAGCACGGTGCGGACGCGCTTTTTGCTGCCGATGAAATCCGCGAGATCGCGCTCGCGGCTGCCGGGGGTGGTGACGAGCAGGCCGGGAAATTTGCGCAGCGCACGACGCGAGACGAAATCGCGCAACGCGGCCTGCGAGGCGCGGAGATACACGGCGCTTTGCGTGATGTGCATCATGGCGATGCAGGGAATGCGCGAGAGGCGCGCGGCTTCGACGAGGTCGAGGCCGTCTTCGAGGTTTTGTTTGTTGAGATGGATGATGTCGGGCGCGAGCGATTGCCATTCGGCGGCGACGCGGCGCGCGGTCGCGCCGTCGAAGTAGCTCGCGAGCGAGCGTCCGCGACGGTCGTAGGTGTTCACGTATGGCGTGCGCGCGACTTTGCCGAAGGCGGCGAAGGCGGTCGTGAGTTCATCCATGCGCAAGTGGTCGGAAGCCCAGAGCGTGACCTCGTGGCCGCGCAGTGCGAGGGCGCGGCCGAGGTAGAGCAGCGAAAGTTCACCGCCGCCGCGCGAACCGGAGCTGGTGCTGACGATGAGGATTTTCATTTGCCGACCACCTCGTGAAACGCCGCGACCCATTTCTCCGCGCCTGCGGCTGGAGTGTAGGCGTGGGCCTTTTCTCTCGAAGCTGCGCCCCATTTTTCGATGAGCGACGGTTCGGCGAGGAAACGTTTCATTTTTCCGGCGAGCGAGGTGGCGTCGCCGGCTTTGAATTTCAGCCCGTTTTTTTCTTCATCCACGAGGTCGTGGCCTGCGCCGACCATGTCCGAACAGATGACGGGCAGGCCCGCGCCGATGGCTTGATTGAGGACCACGCCCCAGCCGTCGTATCGGCTCGGCAGGATGAAGACATCGGCTTGGGCGAAGAAGCGTGGCAATTCTTCCGGTGGCTGGAAACCGGCATAGACACAGCGTTCGGGGAGTGTGGCTGGGAGTTCGGCTTCGCGTCCGACGAGGAGTAAATGCGCGGCGTCGCCGAGTTCGGTGAAGGCGGTGAGGAGTAAATCGAGGCCTTTGCGGGCGATCATTTGGCCGCAGAAGAGGAAGACGATTTTTCCGTCGTCGCGGGTCCGGCGCGGGGTGGCGAGGAAGCGATCGAGATCGCAAAAATAGGGGATGCGGAAGTGTCGCGGCTCGGGGAAACGTTCGCGGTAATCGTGCTCGGCGAAGGCACCGATGGATGCGATGGCTGAGGCGCGGTGGAGCGGGGCGGCGAGTTGCCGGTGCAGCGCGCCGCCGCGACTGAGCCTTTCTCCCCAGAATATCCACGGCTTTTTCCGCAGCGCGGTGCGCATGAGCCACTGCGCGGTGAGGGACATGAGCGTGTTCATGACGACGACCTCGAAGCGATCGAGATTGGGCAGTGGGCAGTTCACGTGGGTGCGCGCGGTGCCGAGGGCGAACCAGAATCCGCGCAGGATTTCCTCGTATGGCGCGAGTGGTTTTTCCGGCCACGGGGAATCGGGTGAGGCGGCTTCGAGGTAGAAAACGCGGAGGTGAATTTCGGGATGCGCGGCCAGGGCGCGGAAGAGGTCGCGCTGATAGGGCGAGGGAACGACCGAGATGAATGCGACCTTGATTGCCACGGCGACTTTTAGGGGCGTCGGACCGCGGTGCGAGAGGCTCCGAAAGGGCCGCCTGCCGGTGCGCGCATCGTGCGGATGCGGTCGCGCAATTTTCCCACGAGATAGGTGGCGATGACGATGCCCGCGACGGTCGGCAAGAGTGCGGTGGTGAAGACGAGCAGGCTGCGCATGGAGATGACGGCGGCGAAAAAACCGGATGCGTAGATGAGGATGCCAATTTCGGAATTTCGCGGCGACGCAAGGTAACACCACCAGCCTCCGACCGCGCCGAACGCGAGCGCGATGAGGAAGACGACGATGTTTCCCCCCGACATATAGGCCTCGCCCGCGAAGCTCGCGGAGATGGTGAGACCTTCCATGCCCATCGCTTCTTCGATCGACGTTTTCATGCCTTCTGGTTTGCCTTTCCACAGGGCGCGCGGGATCGGGCGGATGAGGGCGAGATAGGGGATTTCGAAGCCGGAGTATTCGTAGCGGCTGGGGAAAACTTCCACGAGTCGGCAGATGGAATAGAGATTGTAATCCACGTAGAGTGTCTTCACTTCTTCGCCGGGCGGCGGTTCCAGCGAGGTAACGTTCGCGCCGTTTTCCGCGAGGTAGTTTTTCAGGCCGACGGTGCGGAACTGGAGCATGAAAAAGGTGGCGAAGGTCATGATGACTCCGCAAACGGTGGCGAGGACGATGAGTTCCTTCCTCCGCTCGGTGGGAAGCGCGAAGGCGTAGCCGATGAGGAAGGTGACGAGGTAGGATGCGAGCACATTTCGCGTGCCGCTGGCGAAGGCGGAATAGAACGTGATGCCGAGCACGACGAACATCGGGAGGAGGTGCCAGATGGGGAAGCGGCGGCGGCGCGCGATCATGATTCCGGCGAGCGGCGGGAGGAGCTGGATGAGCATTCCCAGCTCGAAGAGGAGCGCTTTCCAGTCGCCGAATTTTCCCCGGCTCCAGGGCTGAGTGAAGCGGGGCTCGGAGAACCAGCCGATCATTTTCACCACGTCGAAATGGACGGCGATGAGCATGTGCAGGTAGCCGATGCCGGTGGCCGTCCAGAAGAGTGCGATGAGCCAGCCGGTTGGGATTTTGTGGGTCATCACGTCGTGGAGCGGCTGGGCTTTCGGGCGGAAAATGTGGCGTCCGAGGAGCAAGCCGGTGAAGCCGACGAGGACGACGAGGATGCCATCGGCGGCGAGCGCCGGGGTGGTCATCGTGTTGAATTTTGGCTGGGGAAAGAGGAACTCGAAGAACGTGAGAAAATAGAACGCGAGGAGGGAAAAAAGATCGGCGCGAGGTAGATTCCAGACGCCGCGTTTGAAATCCATGAGCACGCTGCCGACGAGGCCGACGCCGACGGTGATCGCGGCGTAGCGGGCCATTTCGGTGGGCGTGCTGTTTGGCAGGGTGACGGCGGCGAGTGCGACGGTGAAAAGTGCGATGCCGGTGCCGGTAGGATCGGGGTGGGGAGAGTCGAGCGGTGCGGTCGGCGTGGCGGGCGGGCGGGTGGGCGCGACGGGGCGTTCCAGCGGGGGGACCGGGCCGGGCTTCGTGCTGATTTTGCGTCCGAGAAAGCTCATGTCACGCGCCGCACCGAACGG
>JANLQB010000271.1:0-2037 GCA_031367565.1 Verrucomicrobiota bacterium | reverse complement strand
GGCGGGAACGGCGTGCTCATCATGAGCGTGCCTTTCTCCGATCTGTGGCCGGGCACGAAGGCGAATCTCCACGCGTTTTGGGACAAGGCGTTTCGCTTTGATAACGCGGACGGGAAGATCGCGGAAATTTGGCAATGCCCGCAAATGCCGGATCGTCCGAAGAGCGCGACGGAAGGCGTGATCGACGAGCAGGCCACGAAGATCATCGCGAAATATCCCGCCGCGTCTTTCACTGCGGAAATCGCGCAGATGGATCCGGTGGAATGGACGCGCGAAAGCCACAAGCTGGGTTGCCTCTCCGGTTACCCGGCGGGTTTCACGCCGAGCGATAATCATGTCGTGGAACTCACCGGCGATTTCGCCGCCAAATCGCGAGCCATCGCCGAGCGCCAGATCGCGCTCGCCGGCTACCGCCTCGCGAAGCTGCTGAACGAATCGCTCACGCGCTAAGGCCGCTCAGCGCTCGTAAGCCTGTTCGTTCTTTTTCCCCGTGAAAAAATTCTCGAGGTGCTCGCCATGGCGCTGCACCCGTTTGCCGAAGCGGTGGAAGAAATCCCCGACGCTGCGGAAAGGTTCACCGGGCTGCGAGTAGCCATCGCCCGAGTAGCGGGGCTCCGTTTCGCGACCGCGATAGACGTTGTCGTCCTGCGCGACGGACGGCGGCGGATTCTGGCCACGGAGTAATTCACGATCCGACGCGACCTCGCCCGATGATCCACCCGAAGTGGATTTTTCGAGCACCGCGCCCGAATCTGCCGCGATCAGCATGTTCCCCACTTTTCCGCGACGCCCATCGAAAAGCTCCACGGTCCAGACCGGCGCACCGCCGCCGCTTCCACTCCGCAGCAGATAGTCGAGGCGATCGAAAGTCTGCCCGTTCTTTTTCGTCTCCTGATCGACGATCGTGAAGACGCCTTCGCTATCGAGATTGAGCCGGCTGAAATCCATTTTTTCGCCGACCGCTCCGCGCCCCACCGGCGAACGTTCGCTGATGATCTGCCCCCGCTGCACTTCCATTTCGCGAATGCCACCACGTGAGCCGGGATCGGTCAGCGTGATTTTCCAGACGGCGGGATGCGGCGCCCCATTGCGCCCGCGCATCTCCACCACGCGATTGAGCGAGTCGGAGCCATTCTTTTTGCCGACCACGCGCAACGCCGAATAGGCTGTGGCCGCTGGCTCGGCGGCGAGCGCGGAAGAAACGCTGAGGAGCAGGGCGAGAGAAGCAGTGAATTTCATCGCCGCGAAAATGGAACGAAGCGGAGTAAATTCCAAGTTCCAGATTTCAAACTCCCAATAAAATCCCCATGCGATCTGCCCTCCGAGTAGGGGCCGAGTGACCTCCGATTACCGGTGAGCCATTTCGGAGTCGCGTTTGGCGCTGCTCCAGAAGGATTTCATGGCGGCGTTGTCGTAGCCGTGGCCTTTGCGGCTCATGCTGGCGACCAGGTGGGCCGCAGCGAGCGCGGCGCGAAGAGGCATTTAGGTCATGCGCCTTCGCCGCCGCCGTAGCCGAGCACTTCGACGGTGATGATCGACGGTGGTTCGTCAGTCGGGTGCGCTTGCGTGGCTTGCTGCGTGGCCTGTTTCGCGGCATCGGTCGCCGTCGTGCTCGCGGCTCCGGCGGTGCTGGCGGCGGCTCCGATGCTGCCGAGATTTGGAGCGGCGGCAGGGGCGGCGGTCGGGGTACCGGCGCTGCTGCCGGTGACCTGGATGTTCTCGGCGTTGAGCAGGACTTGCGCGGCGACGTTTAGATTTCCCGCAGAGCGAATGCCGGCGTCGCCCGCGTCGATCGCGCCGTTCGGGGCAATAAGATCGACGTTGCCGGGCGGGATGCCTTCCACCGTCGCGAGCACGCCGATACCGCCGCCGGTGGCGAGGCCGGCGACATCGGTCTTCAGATCGCTCGATTGCGGGTCGATGAGCACGCGGGTCGGCGGCGCGCTTTGCACGGTCTTCGAGGCGACACCGGCGGCGATGTCTCCATTCGACGACCAGATGATTTCGTCGCCACCGCGCAGCGTGAAGATGCGCGAC
>JANLQB010000267.1:0-5797 GCA_031367565.1 Verrucomicrobiota bacterium | reverse complement strand
TTCCTCTGCTCTTCGCGTCCGCTTCGTCGCTATGCGCGGCGCTTTCTCCGGCCAATCTGCGCACGGACTGGTTGCCGAATCCGCTCGGCGTCGAGGCGGAGAAGCCACGCGTTTCGTGGCGCGTGGAAGAGTCGGATGCGGCGGTGCGCGGGCAGCGACAGACGGGGTTTCGCGTGCAGGTGGCGTCGAGCGCGGAGCTTTTGGAAAAGGGGGACGGTGATTTGTGGGATAGCGGGAGGGTGGCAAGCGATGAGACGCTGAATATCGAATACGCGGGGAAGCCACTGGCAAGCGGACAGGCGTGTTTTTGGAAGGTGAAGGTGTGGGATAAGGATGGCGTGGAGTCGGCGTGGAGCGTGGCAGCGCAGTGGTCGATGGGTTTGCTGAAGCCGGAAGATTGGAAGGCTCAGTGGATTTCGTTCAAGGACGACGCGCCGCTGCACGCGGACCGGGAGAAACTATTTTTGCCGGCGGCGCGACATTATCGGAAGACATTTGCAACGAAGCATGTGGTGAAGCGCGCGATGTTCTATGGCTCGGCGCTCGGGATCGCGGAGTTTCACCTGAACGGGCAGCGCGTGGGAGATGCTTACTTCGAGCCGGGCTGGGCCGACTATCGGCAGCGGAATTACTACCGGGTGCATGATGTGACAAAGCTCTTGGGTCAGGGTCCCAACTGTATGGGTGCGATCGTGGCGGATGGTTGGTACGCGGGCTATGTCGGCTATGGGTTGCTCGTGGGTTACGGGCCGAACCAATGCGGACGCGCAATTTATGGCAAGACGCCTGCGCTACTCGCGCAACTCGACATCGAATATGTGGATGGCTCGCATGAAATCATCGGCACCGATCCGACGTGGCGGGAGAGCGGCGATGGGCCAATTCAGGAGGCCGATTTGCTGATGGGGGAAAGCTACGACGCACGCGCCGATTCGTCCCATTGGTCCCATCCGTCCCATGAAGACGAGCGCTGGAAATGGCAGCCCGCCATCCGCGCCGAGGACAACGGCAGCGTGAAAGCGAAGTTTTTCGAGCCGGGCGTGGAGAAGGAAGTGGAGCTTGGTTTTCAAAGACCCGCGAAGCTCGTTGCTTACACTGCGCCGCCGATCCGGGTGACGGAAGAGTTAGCAGCCAAGAGTATCAATGAGCCTAAGCTAGGGACTTATATCTTCGATCTCGGGCAAAACATCGCGGGGATCATCCGGCTGAAAGTGAAAGCTGCGGCGGGGACGCGCGTGCAGATTCGCTATGGCGAGATGCTTCATAAAGACGGCACGCTGATGACGGAGAATTTGCGCAAGGCCCGCGCGACGGATTTCTACACGCTGCGCGGCGATGCGCAGGGCGAGACGTGGCAGCCTCGCTTCACCTATCACGGTTTCCAATTCGTCGAACTCACCGGACTCGCCGAGAAGCCCGCGCTCGATGCGGTGACGGGACTCGTGCTGAATAACGACACGCCGATCGTCGGCGCCTTCGCGTGCAGCGATGAGACGATGACGCAGTTCTGGCGCAACACGGTGCGCACGCAGAAGGCAAACTTCATCGAAATCCCGACCGACTGTCCGCAGCGCGATGAGCGTCTCGGCTGGATGGGCGACGCACAAATCTACGCCCGCACCGCGAGCTACAACGCGGATGTCGCGGCCTTCTTCACCAAATGGATCGACGACGTGCGCGAGGCACAGCGCCCGAGCGGCGCGTATCCCGACTACGCGCCGTATCCCTTCGCCCACGGTGCGCCCGGCGCGACGCATGGCACGGCGTGGACGGATGCGGGGGTGATCGTGCCCTACACCATGTGGCAGGTGTACGGCGACACGCAGCTCATCGCGAAGCATTGGGACTCGATGGTGAAATTCATGGACTGGCGCGCGAAGACTGATCCCGAAATGAAAGGCGTGAAGGTCGGGAATACTTGGGGCGACTGGCTGAATGTGAATGAGGACACGCCGATCGAGTATGTGGACCTTTGCTACCATCGGCTGAGCGCGATGCTAATGTCGATGATGGCTGATGCGCTCGGTAAACGCGACGACTCCGCACGATTTACCACCACGGCGGACAAGCTCCGACAGTCATTTGAAAAGCAATATCTCAAGCCCGATGGCAGCCTTTCGGTGAACACGCAATCGGCTTATGTGCTGGCACTGGAGAATCGGCTACTCAAAGTTGGTGAAGTTTCGCGGGCCGCTTCGCGGCAACTCGTGAAGAAGATCGCGAGCAATGACTTCCGCATGTCCACCGGCTTCCTCGGCACGAAGCCGCTACTGATTGTGCTTTCGGGGAATGGCGAGAACGATCTCGCGTGCCGCCTTTTCCAAAGCCGCAAATTCCCTTCGTGGGGCTACGAAGTTGAGCAGGGCGCGACCAGTGTTTGGGAACGCTGGGATAGCTATACTAAAGAAAATGGCTTCGATGGCGCGACGGGGAAGAACAACGCGGCGATGAACAGCTTCTCGCACTACTCCTTCGGCGCGGTGATGCAGTGGGGCTTCCAAACGCTCGCGGGTATCGACACGGACGGGCCGGGCTATAAGAAGATCATCATCCACCCGCACATCCCGAGCGCCGCCAGTAATCCGGACGGCAAGCCGCTGGATTGGGTGCGGGCGAGTTACGAGCATCCTCGAGGGAAGATCGCGAGCGCGTGGAAACGTGAGGGCGGCAAACTGCTCCTGGACGTGACCATTCCCGCGAACACCATTGCCGCGGTGCATTTACCGAATGGCGAAGTGCGGGAGGTCGGCTCGGGCAAGCACCACTTTGAAGTAACCCAACCATGATCCGAAAAGCCTACCTCATGGCCCTGAATCCCGGCTGCGAAGCCGAGTATGAACGCCGCCACAATCCGATCTGGCCGGAATTGGAAGCGACTTTGCAAGAGCACGGTGTGCGTAGTTTCACCATCAATCTGCACGCGGAAACGCGGCAGCTTTTCGCCTTCGTGGAAATCGAAAGCGAAGAGCGTTGGGCGGCGATCGCGCACACGGAGGTGTGCCGGCGCTGGTGGAAGGAAATGTCGGCCCTGATGCCATCGCACCCAGATGGCAGCCCGGTTGAAATCTCGCTGCGTGAAGTCTTTCACATTTCTTCAAAATGAATCCGCAAATCCATCTCGGCATCGACCTCGGCGCGGAGAGCGGGCGCGTGATGGCGGGCGTTTGGGACGGGAAGACGATGCGGCTGGAGGAGCTGCATCGCTTTGCCAATGGCGGCGTGGAAATCGCGGGCTCGCTGCGCTGGGATGTGTTGCGGCTGTGGGCCGAAATTCAGAACGGGCTGACGATCGCGGGGCATCGGTTTGGCGACGCGATTGTGTCGATCGGTGTGGATACGTGGGGCGTGGATTATGTGCTGCTCTCGAAGTCGGACGAACTGCTCGGCCTGCCCTACACGCATCGCGATGCCCGCACGCACGGGCTGCTCGCGCAGACTTACGAGCGTGTGGCGCGCGCGGAAATCTTCGCGCAGACGGGTGCGCAGTTTTTGGAAATCAACACGCTCTTTCAACTGGTCGCCGCGCAGCGCGATCATCCCGAGATTCTCGCGGCGGCGGATTGTTTCCTGATGATCCCCGATTTCCTGAACTGGTGCCTGACCGGCGTGCGCGGCGTGGAATTTACCAACGCGACGACGACGCAATTCTGCCATCCCGCGACGCGCGGCTGGGCCACGGAGCTCCTCGGCCAGCTCGATCTGCCCACGCATTTTCTCCCGCCGATCATCGAGCCCGGCACGAAGCTCGGCGGCCTGCGCGAATCCGTTGCGCGCCGCACTGGCATCCGCCGCGCGCAAGTCTTCGCGCCTGCCACGCACGACACCGGCTCCGCCGTCGCCGGCGTGCCCACGCGCCGGACGGGCCGCGCGGATTGGGCCTACCTCAGCTCCGGCACGTGGTCGCTGCTTGGCGTCGAAGTGCCCCACGCGATCCTCACACCCGGCGTGCTCGCGCGGAATCTAACTAATGAAGGCGGCATCGACGGCACATATCGCCTGCTGAAAAACATCATGGGTCTCTGGCTCGTGCAGCAGTGCAAACGCGCCTTCGATGCGGAGGGAAAAACGTACGACTATTCCGAAATCGTGCAGATCGCCGCCGAGGCCGCGCCCTTCCGCTCGCTCATCAATCCCGACGACACCCGCTTCCTCAGCCCGGCCAACATGCCTGAAGCCATCCGCGCTTTCTGCCGCGAAACCGGCCAGCCCAACCCCGACACCGACGGCGCGCTCGTCCGCTGCTGTTTTGAAAGCCTCGCGCTCATGTATGCCACCGTCATCGGCTGGATCGAAGAACTCACCGGCGAACGCATCGAAGTCATCCACATCGTCGGCGGCGGCTCGCGCAACGCCCTGCTCAATCAATTCACCGCCGACGCCAGCAGCCGCCCGGTCTTCGCTGGCCCGGTCGAGGCCACCGTCTTCGGAAACGTGCTCGTGCAAGCACGGGCGCGCGGCGAGATCAGTTCGCTCGATGAAATACGCGGAGTCGTCCGCGCCTCCGGCGGCGTCACCCAATTCGACCCCAAAGACGAAGCCGCCTGGGCCGAACCGCGTGCGAGATTCGCCCGGCTGATCGCGTAGGGTAATCAAGCAGTGCGGGTATCGGTCCCCTTTTGCTCACCAACAATTCTCGTTTCTAAAGCTTCGGCTACAACGGGGGTTTTGGCTGGAAGCGGCAAGGGATCTCGGTTAATAACGACCATGAATGTGCGTCTCGTAGTCGAACACGATCCAGCCACCAATCGCTGGTCGGCAGTTTTCCCGGAAATCCCCGGCTGCGCCAGTGCAGGAGATACCGAGGAGGAAGCCATCGCGAATGCCCGCGAAGCCCTTGATCTCTGGTTCGAGCCAGTATCTCTCGACCTCCCAGCGGGGGCCAAAGTGCTCGATGTCGCGCTGACGTGAGCCGGCATTATCCCACCTGCTCCGCGGCCGAAGTCACCCGAGTTCTCCGCCGGCACGGCTTTGCCCTCGTCTCTCAAAAAGGCAGCCATCAGAAATGGAGGCACACGAAAGGACGCCAAGTCATCGTCGCCGCCCATGGTAGCAAACCGATCCCGCTTGGCACACTCAAGAGCATCATCGAAGGCAGCGGGATTGATGTGGAAGAATTCCGTTGAAGACTACTCGGAGCTTCACCAGGCAGCCAGTTCGAGATAGAGCACGGCAGATTATCCGCGGCTGGCCGAGACGAGTTCGCTGAGCGGCGCGCCGGGCGGGCGTTCACCCCAGATGCGTTTTGCGCGCGCGAGGAAATCCGGCTCCACCGGTTTTACGCTGGGAACGAGAGTCGCCGTCACCGCTCCGTTGTTGAAGATTTCCAGCGACTCTCCGCGGGCGATGGCCTGGTCGAGAATCGCAGGATCGCGGTGGATGTCATCGAGCGTTGCAGTCATGGCGCGAATATGCGCGCTGGACGCGAAGTCGGCAAGCCCCTCGCCCAGCGCGCCGGCTTCCTCCGGCTCTTCTGCCGGGGAGTGGAGGAAAAAGGCGATCTTCGCCCCATTCAATGTGAACGTCGCGCCGCAGGGCGTCGGCGAGCGAGATTCACGAACCGACCTTCTCCGCCCTGCTCATGGAGCGCCGCGGATACGCACCATCGTTCCCGGTCGCAAGCGCATTCCCGCGAGTAGGCCGAAGTCACGCCGGGTGGGAGGCGACGATGCCTTGCGTGTGCGTCCGCACGCGAGGCAGACTCCGCCGCATGAGCTTCACTTGGATTCCCCTCTACCGCGAGATCGCCCACAAACTGCTGGAGTTTGAAAACCGGGGATTGCTCATTAGGTATTGACAG
>JANLQB010000247.1:0-2355 GCA_031367565.1 Verrucomicrobiota bacterium | reverse complement strand
TGCGATGGACGCCTTCACCCAGCAAGCCTACGGCGTCCTCACTTCGAGCCGACTTTCCGAGGCGCTGAACATCGAAAAAGAAGACGCCGCCACGCGCGACCGCTACGGACGCGGCACCATGAAATGTCGCGACGACGGCGGCCCGGAATGCCCCGAGCAATTCCTCCTCGCCCGCCGCCTCGTCGAAGCCGGCGTGCGCTGCGTCACCATCGGCTTCAACCGCTGGGACTGGCACGGAGCGAATTTCGCAGCGGGCCGCGCCGTTTTCCCGCAACTCGACAACGGCCTCACCTCACTCGTCGCTGACCTGCACGATCGCGGCCTCGATAAAGACGTGGCCGTCGTCGTCTGGGGCGAATTTGGACGCACGCCAAAGATCAACAAAGACGCCGGTCGCGACCACTGGCCGCGCGTCTCCTGCGCCGCGCTTGCCGGTGGTGGCCTGCGCCACGGCCAAGTCATCGGGGCCACCGATCGCACCGGCGGCGAACCCTCCGCGCGCCCCGTCGATTTCCAGGAAATCTTCGCCACGCTCTACCAGCACCTCGGCCTCGACGCCCGCACTGCCAGCGTCGATGACCTCGCCGGTCGCCCGCGCTATCTTGTGGACGAACAATTCCACCCACTCCCCGAGTTGGTCGGGTGAAGGCGACCGTAGAGCGAGCAGGCTGAACGCCGTCCTCGCCCTACCACACCCAAATGAACACCCCCTTTAACCTCACCGGCAGAACCGCCGTCATCTCCGGCGGCGCTTCCGGCATCGGGCTCGCCATCGCGAAACGCTTCGCCGCGCACGGTGCCGCCATCGAAATCCTCGACCTTCAGCAGGCAGCGATCGACCGCGTAATAAATGACATTCCCGGCGCGCACGGCGAAGTCTGCGATGTCGGCGATCCCGCTTCCGTGGACGCCGCCTTCACCCGCATCCTCGCCCGCCGCGAGCGCCTCCACATCCTCGTAAACAACGCCGGCATCGCCCACATCGGCGACGCACTCACGACCACCCCCATCGAATTCGCCCGCATCCAGCGCGTAAATGTGAACGGCGTCGCCCACTGCACGCAGGCTGCCCTCCGGCACATGACCGTGAAAGGCGGTGGCGTCATCCTCAATATGGCTTCCGTCGCCGGACAAATGGGCATCGCCGACCGCTTCGCCTACTCCGCCAGCAAGGGCGCCGTGCTCGCCATGACCTACTCCGTCGCAAAAGATTTTCTCCACGCCAGCATCCGCTGCAATGCCATCATGCCCGGCCGGATTCACACCCCATTCGTCGATGGCTTCATCGCGCAAAACTATCCGGGGAGTGAAGATGAAATGTTTGAAAAACTCAGCAAAACCCAGCCCATCGGCCGCATGGGCACGCCCGATGAAGTCGCCGGACTCGCGCTCTTCCTATGCTGCGACGAAGCCTGCTTCATCACCGGCTCTGCGTACCCCGTCGATGGCGGCACGCTCACGCTTCGCTGATCCTCGCTAAATCCGATCGGGAGCGCCGGGTGAAAAACGCCGTCCCCGTCCCCGTCCCCTCCCCGCCATCGCGGAAAAGCTCGGCGCGATCCTCGCGGAAAAACCGAAGCCCGTTCGCGGACACCGGCTCTGCTTTGCGCCCGCGCTGCGCGGAGGGATGAACGATCGGCACCAACAGCGAAACTGCGACAGCGAATGCTTCCGCATCCTGGTCAACTCCTGGTCAAACGCCGCCCTTCCGAGCAGCTCCGCGAACGTCAGGGGAGCCTTCAGCAGGTAAAAATCCACCGCCTTCGTGATCGTCGCCGCAGCCGCGATCTGCGAGATCGAAAACGACGCGCTCTTTTCCGGCGAATGCGATGCTGGAAAAGCAAATCGCCTGCGGTGCTTGATTCTATCAGCATCCGCAGGCGATTCAAAGTGGTTGCGGGGGTAGGATTTGAACCTACGACCTTCAGGTTATGAGCCTGACGAGCTACCAGGCTGCTCCACCCCGCGATTTGTTCTCGGAGAGTAAGGTAATGCGGCTGATGTGCAAGCTTCTGTTTTGTTTTTTCCGCGATGGTTGTTTTTTCACAGCGGAGGGGGGTGGCTTTGGAAGTTCGGACAAGATGGCGTTCACGATTTTCTGACGATCAGAAAGGAGGCCGCGAGACTGTTTGAGCCAGTAGAAAAGGCGTTCGACGCGGATGCGGTTGGCGCTCTAGCGGCGTGCGGATGCGCGCACCGACGATGATCCGCTCTTTTTTTGCAGAACTCTCAGGACTCTACCCAGCAGACACGCGCGCTACAGGAGAGAAAACGCGTCCGCACCCACGGTCGTGCCGGGGACGGCTTTCGCGCGACCATTCGCGGCGAGATGCGTGAGGGCGTGATAGACGGCTT
>JANLQB010000238.1:0-2631 GCA_031367565.1 Verrucomicrobiota bacterium | reverse complement strand
GTCACACCGTCTTTGGTGATGGTCGGGCTGCCGAATTTCTTGTCGAGGATGACGTTGCGGCCCGATGGCCCGAGGGTTGCCTTGACGGCGCGAGCGAGCTTCTCGATTCCGCGCAGGAGTGCGTGGCGTGCGGCCTCGTCGAATTGGAGTTGTTTAGCTGCCATGTTAGTTAGTGGGTAGTTGGGTGTTGGAATTAGCCGATGATACCAAGGATGTCGTCCTCACGCATGATGAGGTACATATCTCCTTCGATTTTGATTTCAGTGCCGCCGTATTTGCTGATGAGCACTTTGTCGCCCTTCTTCACGGTGAAAGGGATGACTTTACCGTCGTCATCGCGCTTGCCGGTTCCGAGGGCCACGACTTCACCTTCCTGTGGCTTTTCCTTAGCCGTGTCAGGGATGATAATGCCGCCTTTTTTGCTTTCTGACGCTTCGATCGGTTTAACGATAACCCGATCAGCGAGTGGTCGAACGTTGACTGCCATAGTGGTAGTTAGTGTTTGGTTTGTTTGTTGTTTCTGGTTTTACTGGACACCGAGGTCGGACGGCCGTGGCCACCTGACTTCGGCGAAGTCGTAAAGGGTTAGGTGGTCTTGGTCCGTCGTGAATCTTTGTTGCCGGCGACCACCTGTTTTGCTGTCACGCGTCCATCCATTTCCACTTGGAATGTTAGCTTTGCTGTGACGGGCGTTGCAGGAATGAGGATTGGCGGTTCGATGTCCGCGACGTAATAGGCTGCGCCGTTGGATGAAACCACCGACATGCGGGAAACCGTGTGGTCACCAGCCAATCCACGCTTTTCCAACTCAGCCTCCACCGCACTAGCGGCGGCGCTGAGCGCGAGGCGTGGCTGCTCCGCCTTCTTCGGCGCACGCTCCGCGAGCAGCGTCCCGTTGAGCAGGGCGCAGGCGGCGAAGGTGAGCCAGGGTGAGCGGCGTTTCATCGGATCAGGATTTAAGGAAGTTACTTCTTCTTCTCGTCCACGACCTCGAACTCGGCATCGACGACATCGCCATCCGGCTTCTTCGCGGAGCCTGCGCCGCTTTCCGCCGAAGGCGCGGGACCGCCAGCTTCAGGACCGGGACCGGCGCTGGATGCCGCGTTCTTGTAGAGTTCCTCACTGATACTCTGGAAGTTATTCTGAAGATCAGTGTAGGCCGTCTTGATGGCTTCGCTGTCGTTACCTTTCAGGGTTTCACGAACGGTCGCGATCTTCGTTTCAATCTCCGCCTTTTTCTCAGCAGGAATCTTGTCGCCCAGATCCTTGAGTTGCTTCTCGCATTGGTAAGCAAGGTTGTCGGCGTTGTTGCGGACTTCGATGGCTTCCTTCGCGGTCTTGTCTTCGTCCGCGTGGAGTTCGGCCTCGCGCTGCATCTTCTCGATCTCTTCCTTGGAAAGACCTGAGCTTCCGGTGATGGAAATTTTTTGCTCCTTGCCGGTGCCAAGATCCTTCGCGCTGACGTGCAGGATGCCGTTCGCGTCGATGTCGAAAGTCACTTCGACCTGCGGGACGCCGCGCGGTGCTGGCGGGATGCCATCGAGATGGAAGGTGCCGAGATTCTTGTTATCGCGGCTGAGCGGACGCTCGCCTTGCAAGACTTTGATTTCCACGCCGGGCTGATTGTCACTGTAGGTCGAAAAGATCTGTGATTTCCGAGTAGGGATCGTCGTATTGCGAGGGATCATCGCCGTCGCGACACCGCCCGCCGTTTCGATCGCCAGCGTGAGCGGAGTCACATCGAGCAATAGCACGTCCTTCACGTCACCCTTCAAAACGCCACCTTGGATCGCCGCGCCAATGGCTACGACTTCATCCGGGTTCACACCCTTATGCGGCTCTTTACCGACTAGCTTACGCGCGGTCTCAACGACCATTGGCATACGAGTCATGCCGCCAACGAGAACGAGCTCGTTGATGTCGCGCTCGCTGAGTCCAGCGTCCTTGAGACAAGCACGGACGGGCGCAAGCGTCCGCTCGAAAAGTTTGTCGGTGAGCTGCTCCAGCTTCGCGCGGGTGAGCTTCTTCTGGATGTGTTTCGGACCGGTCTGATCTGCCGTCACGAATGGCAGATTGATGTCGTAATCCTGCGAGGATGACAGCGCGATCTTCGCCTTCTCGGCCTCTTCCTTGATGCGCTGCACCGCGTCGGGCTGCTTCGTGAGGTCGATGCCGCTCTCGGCTTTGAACTCCGCGAAAATCCAATCCATGATCGCGTGATCCCAGTCATCGCCACCCAGATGCGTGTCGCCGTTCGTTGCCTTCACCTCGAAGACACCGTCGCCGATTTCGAGCACCGAGATATCGAACGTGCCGCCGCCGAGATCATAAACCGCGATCTTCTCATCCTTCTTTTTGTCGAGCCCGTACGCCAGCGAAGCCGCCGTCGGTTCGTTGATGATGCGCAGCACTTCAAGGCCCGCGATCTTGCCCGCGTCCTTGGTCGCATTGCGCTGCGAGTCATTGAAATACGCGGGCACCGTGATGACAGCCTGCGTGATCTTTTCGCCCAGCTTCGCTTCCGCATCCGCCTTCAGCTTCGCCAAAATCATCGCGCTGATTTCCGGCGGCGAATACGTCTTTGTCTCGCCGTTCACCGTCACAGAAATGTGCGCATCGCCATTCGCCGCC
>JANLQB010000224.1:0-12040 GCA_031367565.1 Verrucomicrobiota bacterium | reverse complement strand
CCGGCGCTGCCGGAGGAGCGTGAGGAAGTCGTGGAGCGGCGTTTTGTGCCGCTCGTTTCCGATTTGGAGGAGGTGCGGGCTTACGCTGCGCTCGCCGCGGGTGAGCCGCTCGATATTCATCTGAAGCTCGATACGGGCATGGGGCGCATGGGCGTTTGGCAGGACGATGCGCTGGAAACGGTGCGCGCGATCCGGGCGGTCGAGGGCGTCCGCATCGCGGGCCTGGCGTCGCATTTGCCGTCGGCGGATTCGGACGAGGCGTTCACGCGGACGCAGCTCGAGCATTTTGAAAAACTGGTGTCGCAGCTCCGGGCGGACGGGCTCGCGTCGCCGATCGTGCATGTCGAAAACAGCGCGGGCATCATCGGTTTCCCCGCGCACGCGGGCGACATGGTGCGGCCCGGTCTGATGCTCTATGGCAGCTCGCCGGTGCCCGCTTTTCAGCCGGAACTCCGCCCCGCGCTGACTTGGAAGACGCGCGTGGTGCTCGTGCGTGAGGTGGGCGAAGGGCGCAGCGTGAGCTATGGGCGCACCTTCAAGGCTCCCGAGTCGATGCGGATCGCGACGCTGGCGGTCGGCTATGCGGATGGCTACCGGCGGTGTCTTTCCGGGAAAAACGCGGAGGTGCTGATCCGCGGACGGCGCTGCGCGGTGCTGGGTCGCGTGACGATGGATCAGATCCTGGCGGACGTGACGGCGCTGCCTGATGTGGCGGCGGGCGAGGAAGTCGTGCTGCTCGGCGCGCAGGGCGTGGAGGAGATTTTGGCGACGGAACTCGCGGAAAAAGCGGGCACGATCGCGTACGAGATTTTCACGGGAATCGGGCCGCGGGTGAAACGCGTGGATTGCGCTTTGGAAGGTCGCGCTTAGTCTCGGCCTCGCTTCTTCATTTTTCCCGATGTTTCAAATTGTTTTTAATGAACTCAGCGCCGCCGAAATGGCCGCGTTGCCAAAAGAATTGCAGCTCGAACTGCTCGCGGAATTTCAGTTTTTGCCTGAGGATTTGGACAAGCTCGACCCGGAGAAATTTGGCGCGATCGAGCGCGATGGAAAAAAGCTGCTGCGCTATCGGGCGCTGGATTACCGCATTTATTTCGAGAAGACGGACGAGGGGATCACGGTCCAGCGCGTCCTGCACAAAAATACGATCCGCGATTTCCTTTTCCGCGCGAAACTTCCGATGCCGCAGGAAGACGAGCAGCTCAGTCAGAAAAAGGAATTCTGGAAGCTGATCGAGGACGGCGAAAGGACGCGGACGCGTTGAGCAAACGCGCGATTGCCTGGATCGTTTTGGGTGTAATCGCGGCGCATCTCGCGGTCTTTTCGGTCGTGAGCGGGATGAAGGCGCGGCCCCCGGCGAAGTATGTGGCGCCGGGAAATTTCGGCTACAAGACGACGACGTATGTGAACGTGCTGACCGGGGAGAAAACGATCGAGCGTGAAATCCGCGTGAGCACGAAACTCGCGCCGCCGGGGACTTACGAAGCGCAGCCGAAAAAACTTCAGAACCCATGAACCTTTTCCCAAACGAATCCGAACGCCTCGAACTTTTCCCGGTCTGCCGCGAGCGCATCTATTTCGCGCACGCTGGAGTCACCGCGTTTCCGCGCTGCGTGGCGGATGTGATGTCGAACTACGCGCTCCAGTCGGCGTCGCAGCCGCAGGAATTTGCGGAGGTGCTGCGCGACATTAAAAATGCGCGGAAGGTTTGCGCGGATTTTATCGGCGCGCAGGCGGATGAAATCGCGTTGCTCGGGCCGACTTCGCTGGGGCTGAGTCTCATCGCGAACGGGATGCCTTGGGAGGCGGGCGATGAGGTGCTGTGTTATCAGGGCGACTATCCGGCGAATGTGTATCCGTGGTTGGAACTGCGGCGGCGCGGAGTCGTGGTGCGGTATCTGGAGCCGGCGTTGCCGGGTGAAATCACGCCCGAACTCGTCGCGGCGGCGCTGACTCCGAAGACCCGGCTCGTGGCGCTCGCGAGCTGCCATTTTTTCACGGGCTACCGGATCGACATCGACGCAATCGGCGCGCTGCTGCACGAGCGCGGCGTGCTTTTTTCGCTCGATGCGATCCAGACGCTCGGCGCGTTTCCGACGCGCGTGACGCATGTCGATTTCCTGAGCGCCGATGCGCACAAGTGGATGCTCGGGCCGTGCGCGGCGGGGATTGTTTATGTAAAGCGCACGCATTTTGAAATGCTGCGGCCGACGCTGCTTGGGGCGTGGAATGTGGTGTCGCCGAATTTCCAAACGCAGGATGAAATCGCGTTCGTGCCGACGGCGCAGCGGTATGAGCCGGGCGTCTTAAACATCGTGGGTATCTACGGGATGACGGCGGCGATCGAGCTACTGATGGGCACGGGGATCGACGTCGTGGGCGCGCGGCTCTTGGAATTGAAGGCGCATCTGCTTTCGCAAATCGAGCCGCTCGGCTTCCGCGTGAACGGTCCGCGCGAGGGCGCGAATGCGAGCGGCATCACGACCTTTCGCCATGGCACCGCGAGCTCGACGGCGCTCTTCGCGGCGCTGGAAAAAGCGGGCGTCGTTTGCTCGCTGCGGCATGATCGGGAAGGGCGCGACTACATCCGCTTCAGCCCGCATTTTTACAACACGGAGGCCGAGATCGACACGGCGGTCAGCGTGCTGCGCGGGGGGCTCTGATGCACGAGCGCGGCGAACGGCTGCGGCTGGCCACGCTCTTTTTCCTGCATGCGGGAGCGGCCGGGATGTGGACGCTCGCGATGAGCAATGTCCTCCGCGCGCATGGGCTGGAGCGCATCGTGCCTTACACGTTCGCGTGCTCGGCGCTGGCGGCGATGATTTCGCCGCTGATCCTTGGCTCGCTCGCGGACCAGCATATCCCCGCGAACCGGCTCCTGCGCTGGCTCGCGGTCGGTACGTCGTTTTTTCTCGGGCTGACTTCGCTCGCGATCGAGCGGGGATGGGGTATTTGGGGAGTGCTCGCGCTGATGCAAATGCAGTCGCTCTGCGCCGCGCCGATGTGGGGGATCACGACGACGATCATCCTCGCGCGGCTGCGCGAACCGGATCGGGAATTTGGTCCGATTCGCGTGTGGGGCACGATCGGGTTTATGGCGGGCGGCTGGATCACGAGTTTCGTGCTGCTGGCGGATAGCTCGACGCGCGCGGGTTTCGCGGCGAGCGGGCTGTGGCTCGGGATCGCGGCGTTTTCTCTCACGCTGCCGGAAGTGCCGCCGCTCGGAGCCGGGACGGTGCGTTCGTGGCGCGATGTGCTCGGCTTGCCCGCGCTGGCGCTGCTCGCGCACCGGGATCATCGCGTGGTTTTCCTCACGGCGGCGCTGTTCAGCGTTCCGCTCGCGGCCTTTTTCCCGTTTGCCGCGCTGCATCTCGGCGACGTGGGCGTGCATAAAATCGCGGCGGCATTTTCGCTCGGGCAGACGACGGAGATCATCGCGATGTACGGGCTCTCCGGTGTGCTCACGCGGGTGCGCTTGAAATGGATTTTTCTCACCGGCATCGGATTTGGGGCGCTTCGATTTGGGCTGTTCGCGCTGGATACGAAGATCGCCCTGCTCGCTGGGATCGCGCTCCACGGCCTGTGCTACACGCTCTTTTTCATCACCGCGCAGCTCTATCTGGAAAAGCGCATCGACCCGCAACTCCGCGCCCGCGCCCAGGCGCTTCTCACCCTGATGACCGGCGGCGTCGGCACGCTCGTGGGGACGATCGCCTGCGATGCGTGGTGGATGGCGTGCAAGACTGGCGCGACGACCGACTGGCCGCACTTCTGGCTCGGGCTGACGACGGTCGTTGCCGCCGTGTTGGTGTTTTTCGCCGTGGCTTATCGCGGCGCGCGGGAGTGACCGTTCGCCGTCAGGAAAACTTCACGTTTTTGCCCGGCTCCATCTCGTAATTGTACGTCACCTTTTCCGACGTATGCGCCCGGATCACGTCCGCGTTGAACTTCATGTAAATCGCGTCGTCTTCCGTCATCGCGAGTTTTTCCAGCGACTCGAAATCGAGGGCGATGAAAAATTTCCACTCGTTCTGCGGGTCGATGTTCTTCCCGCATTTCACGCTGAGAACCTCGGGAATTTTGAGAAGGCTCATCCGCGTGGTCATCATCATTTTCTCGAGCTGATCGGGTGTGACCTCGGCCTTGAGTTTGAAGAGTGAGACGTGGTGGACCATGCGGCGATGTCTTGTAGAAACTCGTTGCCGATCACGCAAGGGATTCCCGCCTTTAAAAAAACCGGGCGGCAGGTCGGAAAATCCGACTCGCCGCCCGGCGGGGTTGGGAGGGGAATTGTTTTTACCGCTTCCAGTCTAGCGCGCCCTTCATGACGGCATAGACGTAACCGACCGTGAGAATGCCGACGAAGCTGAGCATGCTCCAGAAAATCGTCTTGTCGCCCTGCTCGATGAATTCGCGGAACACGACAGCCCACGGATACGAGAAGACAATTTCGATATCGAAAAGGATGAAGAGCATCGCCACGAGGTAGAACTTCACGCTGAAGCGCGGCTGGCTCGGCCCCTCGGCTTGCATGCCGCATTCGTAGGCGGAGTCTTTCGCAGGGTTGCTCTTGGCGGATTTCCCTAAAATGACGCTGATGATCAGCGCCGAAGCGGCGAAGCCGATGGCGATGATGACTTGCAGAAGGATCGGTAGATATTCTTTCACAAAGATGATGTCCTTATTTTTCCCTCTATCCGCTTAGGCTGCGGAAGCTGGCGTGCTTGGGCGCGGCTGGAAAATTTCCAGCGTGGCGAGTTGTTTTGGGATGCCTTTATACTTTTTACCATCCTTTTTTACCATGCCGTGCGCCACTAAATTCTGGAGTTTTTCGTAAGCCCGGAGGCGGAGCTTTTCCTCCCTTGAAAAGTTCTTTGAACTCAAACGAGCTGCGGGATGAAAGGGCGGACGCCGGCTCTTCAGCAACCAAATCGGGGAGACGGCGGGCGAATGCACTTTTCTCGGGAATAGGGATAGGGCGGCGGTGCGTATCACGGCCCGTTTTTTGTTCGCGAAAAAATTGTCGCCGCTCGCCTGCATTCCTCACTTTTTAGATGGTTCGGGCCATGATGAAGTCGTCCATGACGTAGCCACCGCCGATGTCAAAAACCGCTTCCTCGACCCGCTCGAACCCATGCCGCTCGTAAGCCCGTTGCGCGCGGACGTTCCTCTTGTTCACCTGGAGTCGCATTTCGCGCATCTCCCGCTCGGCCGCTGCCGCGAAAACGTGCGTCAGCATCGCCTGCCCGTGGCCCTTTCCCTGAAGCTCGGGGAGGAGGTAGAGCTTGTTCAATTTCGCCACCCCATCTGCCCCGAAAGTGACCGACAAATAACCCGCGTCTTCCCCATCCAGCCGCACGATTTCCCAGGAAATTCCCTCCGATAACTCACGTCGGATCGCCTCCGCCGAATACATCCACTCCAGCATGTAAACCATCTGCTCGCGCGAGATCATCTTCGCGTAAGACTCCCGCCAAATCCGCGTCGCCAGCGAGCGCAGCACCGGCATGTCTTCCTCGCCAGCGGTGTGAAAGGTGAGCATATGAGCCCACAGAAAGCCGGAAACCGGGAAAATGAAGAAGGTAAATGTGAATTGGGATTTCCCCTTGACCCGCCTCCGGTGCGCCTCCAGTATCACCGCCCCACTCACCGAATTTATGAAAGTTTGCAGCATTACCAAAGCACGCCCGACCAAAGGCTCCATTATTCATCGTCGCGGTCTCGCGAAGAAAAAAGGCGGCATCGGCCAGCACGTCACGAAGGTCGTTTCCCGGATGTTCACGCCGAATCTCAAGACAAAGCGGATATGGGTCACGGAGTTGAACCGTTTCATCACCGTGAAGCTCACCGCTCGCGCGCTGAAGACCGTCACGAAGAACGGTGCTTTCGCGACGCTGAAAAAAGCGGGTATCGTTTAAAAGGCCGCAGCCACTTTCGTTTCACCCCCCTAGCCCGACACGACCATGGCCTTCTCCGCAACCAGCAATAAATCTGGCAAAACCTATTTCCTACACGAGCGTAAACAGGTGCTCAAAGGCGGCCAGCAGGTGACTCTTTATTACTTCGGCGGCGAGGCCAAGGAAGGCGCGATCGACGCGCTGCCTGCGGGCTACGAAGTCTCCGAGAACTCCAAGACCGGTCTCCCGCTGCTCAGGAAAAAGAAGTAAGCAGCGCGACAACTTGAAAATTTTCTGGCGGCGAGGAGCATGTCTCCCGCCGCCAGTTTTTTGACCACATCGCTCAGTTTCAATTCCGTTTTTCCAATTTCAGCTTTCCACTTTTCCGCATGAAGCCCGTCCCCGTATCCATCCTCACCGGTTTCCTCGGAGCCGGGAAAACCACGCTGCTCAACTACATCCTCAAGCAGCAGCACGGCTACAAATTCGCCGTCATCGTGAACGAAGTCGGCAAGATCGGCATCGACGGCGCGCTCATCGAAAAGACCGAGGACGACGTGCTCGAAATGAGCAACGGCTGCCTCTGCTGCACCGTCCGCAAAGACCTCGTGAAAGGGGTCCAGAGCCTCATGAAAAAAGGCGGCTTCGACTACCTGCTCATCGAGACCACTGGCATCGCCGACCCCGGCCCGGTCGCGCAGACTTTTCTAAACATCCCGGCGCTCCAGCAATTCGTGCGCATGGACTCGATCATCACCGTGGTCGATGCCGAGCAGGTCGAAAAGCAGATGGCCGAGACTGAAACTGTCGGCGAGCAAATCCGTATGGCCGATTTTCTCCTGCTCAATAAAACCGACCTCGTCGATGAAGCGCACCTCATCCGCATCGAAACGATGGTGCGCGAACTCAACCCGCACGCGCAGATTTTCCGCACGAACCAATCGCAGGTGAACCTGAAGGAGATGCTCGACATGCACGCTTTCGACGTGGACCAAAAGCTCGCTGTCGATCCGCAATTCCTCGACGAACTCAACACCCGGCATCACCACGACATCGAATCGTTTTCCTTCGAGTTCGAGCAGCCGTTCAGCGTCGAAAAGTTCGAGTTCTTCGTCCAGACGCTCAGCGAAAAGGAAAAAGTCTATCGCTCAAAAGGTTTCATCAGCATCGCCGGCAACCCGCGCCGCGCCATCTTCCACGGCGTGAACAACCGCTTCACGATCCTCTGGGACCGCCTCTGGGAAAAAGGCGAAACGCGCAAAAGCCAGCTCGTCTTCATCGGCAAAAATCTCAACGAAGCCGACATCCGCGCGCAGCTCGAGAAGTGCCTCGCTTAGCGCGAGCACGCTTCACGCAAAAAACCGGCGATGGAGCGAGTCCACCGCCGGTTTGGTTTTGAATCTTTGCGGGTTGTTTTATTCGGCGGCGGCGATTGCGACTTTCACCGTCGTGGCGAGTTCTTCGCCTATATAAATTTCCACGCGATATTTCCCGATTCAGCGTTTTTGAAAACGCCGGCCCGGCGAGCATGGTGGAGATCGCGACGAGCGCGAAGATGGGTTTGATCATAATGTAGGCGCGAAATCGGCATGCCTCGTGCCCCGGCAGGTTCGATCGTCGATTGTTTTCCGAGCCCGAGGGGATGGTTTGACGGATGCCATCGGAACGGGGAGAAACCGCGTCACTATGCGTCGCTTTCCTCGTTTCGTTTCGCTCGCCCTTCTGATCCCGTGTCTCGCTTTCGCTCAAGAGACGCCGCCAAAACCGGACGAGCCGAAGCCGCCGGAGAAAAAGGAGGAGAAAAAAGACGACGACAAGCCAAAGGAGCGGACGGGCGCGGCGGTGATCGCGGGCGCGGAGGTGAAGTATGCGACGCTCACCGGGCAGCTCCCGATTTTCAAAGAGGACGGCTCACCACGCGCCAGTGTTTTTTACATTTACTACGCGGCGGTGGATAAGGAGGGAAAGCGGCTCGCGGCCACGAATCCGGGCGGGCGGCCGATCATGTATTGTTTCAACGGCGGACCGGGTTCGGCGGCGGTGTGGCTGCATTTCGGCGGGCTTGGGCCGAAGCGCGTGGACTTGCCGCCGGATGGACTGACGCCTGCGACGCTGGCGAAGATCGTGGACAATCCGAACTCGATTCTCGACGGGACGGATTTGGTTTTCATCGACCCGGTCGGGACGGGCATCAGTCGCGCGGCGAAGGGCGAAAAGCCGGAGCAGTTCTTCGGCGTGGACGAGGACATCAATGCGATCGGGGAATTTATCCGCCTTTTCACGACGCGCGAGCAGCGGTGGGAATCGCCAAAATATTTGTGCGGCGAAAGCTACGGTGTCTTCCGCGCGTCGGGGCTCGTGAATTATTTGCAGGAGACGCACGGCATGTATTTCCAAGGGCTCGTGCTGCTCTCCGGGCTGGTGAGTTTCCAAACGCTGCGCGCAGATTTTGCGAACGATCTGCCCTACATCCTGACGCTCACGACATTCACCGCGACTGCGCATTACCACAAAAAATTGCCGCCCGATCTTCAGGGCGATTACGAGAAAGCGGTGCGCGAATCGCGCGCCTTTGCAAACGGCGACTACGCGGTCGCTTTGCTAAAAGGCCGCTCGATCGCTCCCGAGGAACGCAAACGAATCGCGGTACAACTCGCACGTTTCACCGGCCTCAGCGCGGAGCTGATCGAAGACGCGGACCTGCGCATCGGGCCATCGCTTTTCCGCGAGCGGTTGCTGCGTGCGGAAGGAAAAATCCTCGGCCGGTATGATGCGCGCGTGACTTCCGAAGACACCGATCGCCTCGGTGCTGAGCCGGAGTTCGATCCGTCTTTTTCAAATGTCGTCGGCCCATTTTCCGCCGCCACGAACGCTTACATCCGCGGCACGCTCGGCTTTGAAAGCGACCTGCCTTATCGCGTGCTCACCGGCCTGAGTTGGAACTACACGAGCTTCGCCGGACGCTACGCTTCCACGGCAGGCCGCCTCGCGGAGTCGATGAAATCGAACCCGCAGCTCCGCCTGCTCGTTCTCGTCGGCAAGCGCGACCTCGCCGTCCCGCCTGACACGATGCGCTACAGTCTCGATCACCTCGACATCCCCGCGAGCCTGCGGAAGAACGTAACGTGGTCCGAATTCGACAGCGGCCACATGATGTATCTTCTGCGCTCCGACGCCGAAAAACTGCGCGCCGATCTCACAGGCTTCGTGAAAGCCGGTCAGTAGCCTTCCCGTTTTTTCATGAAACTCCTCCCTCGTCTCCGTCTCGCGGCACCGTTCTTCGCCGCGCTCTCTCTTTTCGCCGCCGACGAAAAACCTGCACCCATCAGTATCGCCGCGGCATTGCAGCCGTTCGTGGAAAGCCACTCGCTCGCCGGGGCGGTCGCGCTCGTGGCTTCGAAAGACAAAGTGCTCGCGGTGGAAACAGTCGGCTTCGCGGACATCGCCGCGCGGAAGCCGATGACGCCCGACACGATGTTTTGGATCGCCTCGCAGTCGAAGGCGATGACCGCGAGCGCGCTCATGATTCTCGTCGATGAAGGCAAGGTGAACGTCGATGATCCGGTGGAGAAATATCTGCCTGAGTTTCGCGGCCAGATGGTCGCCGTCGAGCAGGACGCCGAGCACCTGCTGCTGCGCAAACCCGCGCATCCGATCACCGTGCGCGAGGTGCTCAATCACACGAGCGGCCTGCCTTTCAAATCGCCGCTCGAAATGCCGACGCTCGACGGCTTGCCGCTCAGCGTCGCGGTCCGCAGCTATGGCACGGTGCCGCTGAAATTCGAGCCGGGGACGAAATGGGACTACTCGAACGCGGGCATCAACACGGCGGGACGCATCGTCGAAGTCGTGAGCGGGATGTCGTACGAGGACTTCATGCAAAAGCGCCTGTTCGATCCGCTCGACATGAAGGACACGACCTTTTGGCCGAACGAAGAGCAGACGCAGCGGCTCGCGAAATCTTACAAGCCGAACGCCGACAAAACCGGTTTGGAGGAAACCAAAGCCGAGCAGCTCATCTACCCGCTTTCCGATCGCGCGCGCCGTTTCCCGATGCCCGCAGGCGGCCTCTTTTCCACAGCGAACGATGTCGCACGCTACTGCCAGATGCTGCTGAACGGCGGCGCGCTTGATGGTCGGCGCATTCTCTCCGAAGCCTCCGTGAAGCAGATGACCACGAAGCAAACGGCGGCGGCGGTGGAGCACAGCTACGGCTTCGGGCTCGATACCGGCGGCGGAAATTTTGGTCACGGCGGCGCATTCGCGACAAACATGGAAGTCAATCCGCGCCGCAAGCTGATCACCATCTGGATGGTCCAGCACGCAGGATTTCCGAGTGAAGGCGGCAAAAGCCACGGCGCTTTCAAACAAGCCGCCGACCGGTTCTACGGCAGCAACGCGCGCCCGTTTCTTTGCTGTGATTACAACCGCGATAAAGTCTCCCGCGTTTCCGCCGACGGAACCGTCGAGTGGGAGTTTTCGCTGAAACATCCGCAGGATTGCTGGGCGTTGCCGAATGGGAATTACCTTTTCGCGCACGCGACGGGCGCGGTCGAAATCACGCCCGCGAAGCAAATCGTGTGGGAATACAAAGCGCCCGAAAAGGTCGAGGTCGATGCCTGCCAGCCGTTGCCGGATGGGCGCGTGATGGTGCTGGAGTGCGGCACGAGCCGGATCGTGGAGGTGGATCGGGAGGGAAAAATCGCAAAGGAAATCAAACTGGAGACGCTGCCCACGATCACCACGCACGAGCAATTTCGCGGCACGCGCAAAAGCAAGGACGGGCACTATTTCATCTGCTTCAAAGGCGAACACAAAATCGTGGAACTCGACGGCGACGGGAAAGTGCTGCGCAACATCGCGGTCCCGGGCGATCCGCATGAAGTCGTGCCGCTCGCGGACGGCCATCTGCTCGTCACCTGCGGCGACGGTCATCGTGTGCTGGAACTCGACGCGCAGGAAAAAATCGTGTGGCAGCTCGACGAGAACGATCTGCCCGGCAATCCGCTCCGACTCATGGCCGGTTGCCAGCGCCTGCCAAATGGCAACACCGTTTTCTGCAACTATCTCGGCCACGGCCACGTCGGCCAGCAGCCGCAGTTTTTTGAAATCACGCCGGACAAAAAAATCGTGTGGCAGTTTGGAGATTCGCGCTTCCAGACGATCAATCAGGTGCAAATGCTCGACATCCCGGGCGACGTGACGAAGGGCGAGATTTTGCGTTGAGCAGTTGAGGCGCGCTCGTTGACTTGCCGGAAGCGTCTCATTATGTTCGCGCCCTTTTCCAAGCCACTGTGAAACACGTCCTCTTTGTCTGCACCGGAAACATTTGCCGCAGCCCCATGGCCGAGGGGCTTTTGCGCGAGGCGGTGAAAGGACGAGGCGACATCAAGGTTGCATCCGCGGGCGTCGGCACGGTTCACGGGCAGCCGCCGAGCACGCATTCGGTCGATGTGCTGCGTCCGATGGGGATCGACATCACGCGCATTCGCAGCCAGCCGCTTTCCGACGAGTTGGTGGAAAAGGCGACGCACATTTTTGCCATGACGCGCGGGCACCTGGAGACAATCCAGCTCGTCTTCCCGGAGGCGGCTGAAAAGACATTTCTGGTGTGCGAATTCGCCGAAGAACTGAGCGATTCGCTGGACGTGCCCGATCCCATCGGCATGGGCCTCGATGCCTACATGCGCTGCCGCGAAACTCTCAAAACGGCCCTCCCGAGCTTGCTCAAATTTATAGATCACCCTGACATGACCTCGACCCAATCCTCGCCCACTTCGTCCTCGTCCGCCGCCTCGCCGACCCGTCCGCTGCACATCGCCGTCGGCTCCGATCACGCCGGGTTCGATTTGAAACAGGCGGTGCTTTCCTACCTCACGAAGCGCGGGGAAAACGTGGGTGATTTCGGGGCGACGTCGAAGGAATCGGTTGATTACAACGACTACGCGGAGGCCGTGTGCCAGGAAGTGATCGCGGGGCGCGCGGACTTTGGCGTGCTGATTTGCGGGAGCGGGATCGGCATGTGCATTGCCGCGAATCGTCACCCGCAAATCCGCGCCGCGCTCGTCTCGAATCCGGCGGACGCCGCCGTGACGCGCCAGCACAACGACGCGAACGTGCTTTGCCTGGGCGCGCGCAATGTG
>JANLQB010000152.1:0-3234 GCA_031367565.1 Verrucomicrobiota bacterium | reverse complement strand
CATCGGTGCGGAAATTGATGAAATAATTCCACACGAAAAAGAAACTCGCGCTCACCGCCATGCTGCACGCCACCCGCGCCCAAACCGGCAAATCCGTGTGCGCCGTGAGATATTTCAGCGGCGCGGAAATCAGCACGTAATTCACGCCCGCCCCGGCGATGAACCAAAAGAACCGCTTCTGCACAGCCTGGCGCTGCTTCGGCGGTTCAATATTGGAAAGGTCTTTCATCCGCTCCTCTTACCCGCGAACGCCGCCGCGCAACAAACAGAAATGCCGGTTGCGGATTCCGCCCCGCTCGCCGAAAAACCTGCGCTTCATGCCTGCGACCGAACATTCCCAGCCCCGCCGCGTCGCCATCACGGCGCTCGGAGTGGTCAGCCCGCTCGGGATCGGCGCGGTGGAAAACGAGTCGTCGCTGCGCGCCGGACGCGATGGCGTTTCGCCAGTCACCACGTTCGACGTTTCCAAAACGCGGGCGAAGACAACCGGGCAAGTCGGGAAGCTCGAACTCGCCAAGCGCCTGCACCCTTCCAGCCAGATGATGATCGCCGCCGCCCGCGAAGTCGCAGCGGGCAATCCGTCATTTTCGCCCGAGCTGATCGTCATCGGCACCACCAGCGGCGGCATGAGCTTTGGCGAAAACTTCCACCGCGCGCTGATCGAAAAGCGCCACGCTCGTGAAGCCGCATTTTGGCTGGCCAACTACATGCCGCAAAAAGCCGTGCTCGACGCCGCGACCGATCGCGGCTGGAGCGCCCCGAGCCAGATCATCGCCAACGCTTGCGCTTCCGGCACGAACGCCATCGGCCACGCCTTCCGCCTCGTCCGTGCCGGGAAATACCAGCGCATCCTCTGCGGCGGCTACGATGCGCTCTCCGAACTCGTCTTCGTCGGCTTCGACTCCCTCCAAGCCTCCACGCCCGAAAAAATCCGTCCCTTCGACAAAAACCGCACCGGCCTCGTCCTCGGGGAAGGCGCGGCTCTTTTCGCCCTCGAAGAAATGGCCTCCGCCCGAGGACGCGGCGCGCAAATCCTCGCAGAAGTCACCGGCTACGGCATCTCCACCGACAACCATCACCTCACCCAGCCGCACCCCTCGGGCATCGGCCCGCGTCAGGCGATGGAGCGCGCCCTCGCCGACGCCCGCCGCGCACCCGCCGAAGTCGATTACATCAACGCCCACGGCACCGCGACCGCGTTCAACGACGCCACCGAAGGCACGGCCATCGCACAAATCTTCGGCGACCGCGTCCCCGTCAGCTCCACCAAATCCATGATGGGCCACTCGCTCGGCGCGGCGGGCGCGATCGAAGCCGCCTTTTCCATCCTCGCGCTGCGCGGAAATTTTCTCCCGCCCAATATCAATTACACCGCGCCCGATCCCGCGTGGTCGCTCAACATCGTCGCCAACACTACCCGCGATGCCCGCCTGCGCTGCGTCATCTCCAATTCGTTCGGCTTCGGCGGAACCAACGCCACCATCGTCCTGGAGGCCGCGCCATGAGCAACATCGGCATCTCGGGCATGGGCTGGGTCACGCCGCTCGGCACGGACTTGCAGGAAGTGTGGACGCAAGTCCGCGACGGCGTCCGCCCCGAAGTAAAAACACTCACCAATCCCGAAACTGGACACGTCCACCGCTTCATCCCGACGCCTGCCAACGCCGTCGCCCACCTTTCCCGAAATCCCCGCCTTCGCCGCTCCAGCACGATTAGTATGCTCGCCGTCACCGCCGGGCTCGCCGCGCTGGAAAACGCAGGCAGTACCGTCGCGCCCGACCGCACCGCCGTCGTCTTCGCCATCGGCGACGGCGGCGTGCTCTACACGCGGAAATTCCACGAGCAAATCGTGAAACAAGGCGCGAACGCCGCCAGCCCGATGCTCTTCCCCGAGACCGTGTACAACGCCCCCGCCAGCCACCTCTCCGCGCTCCTCGGCATCGACGGCGCGAGCTACACCCTCGTCGGCGACAGCTCCATCGGCCTCACCGCACTCCACTTCGCCACCGAGCTGCTGGAGACGAGCGACGACCTCGAACAGGTCATCATCGTCGGAGCCGAAGAGTGCGACTGGATCCTCTGCGAAGCCTACGCCACCTGGAAACTCGCGAGCATCCCGCTCGCCGAAGGCGCAGCCGCCGTCGTCCTAAAACGCGATGCCCGCTGGAAACTCCGCACGCATCCCGGCGCATCCTTCGCCCGCCAGCGTGAAGCCAGCACCGCACTCGCCTCCGTCCTCACGCATTTCGCAGACGCAAAAATCGAGCGCGTCATCTCCAGCGCCAACGGCACCTTCATCGACCGCGCCGAAGCCAGCGCTCTCGCTGCTTATTTCCCAAACATCCCAACCATCGCGCTAAAAAAATCCCTCGGCGAATCGCCCGGAGCCAGCGCCCTTCAGCAAATCATCGCCGCCACCATCACCGGCGAGCCAGTGCTGGTCAGCGTGATTGGATTTAATCAACAGGCCAACGCTGCGGTCGTCGGATAGCAGCGAAGCGCGGCGGGAGCGTCGCCCTCCCGTCAAACGGCTTCCGCACGTAAGAGATCGTCGATCGTTTCGCGGCGCGAAATCATTGCGACGCTTCCATCTTCCTCCAGCCAGAGCTGCGGAGCACGACCGATCGAGTTGTAATTGCTCGACATCGCATAGCCATACGCGCCCGCATCGCGGAGCGTGAGCAAGTCGCCGGGCTCGGGCCGCGGGAGTTCGCGCGGCTGGAGCAGCTCGGCATCGTCGCGGGTAAAGACGTCGCCGCTTTCGCAAAGCGGGCCGGCGATCACGATCGGCTCGCGCGGGATGTTCGGGTCGTCGCTGTCTTTCCCGACGATGTCGATGCCGTGATAGCTGCCGTACATCGCAGGCCGCACGAGATCGACGAAGCCCGCGTCCACGAGGGCGAAAGTCGCGCCGCGTCCTTTTTCATTGGTGCGCGTCTGCTTCACATCGGTCACGCGCGCCACGAGCGTGCAGCCAGGCGCAACGTAATAACGGCCCGGTTCGATTTCGAGCCGGATTTCGCGTTTCGCCGCCGCGCAGAGCCGCTCGTGGCAAGTGCGAAAGAGTTCGCGCAACGGCTCGATCGGCACCTGCGCGCCGTGATCGCGATAGTTATGCGGGATGCCGCCGCCGAGGCTGACGGCGGTGAGTTTTGGAAAGAGCGGGAGCAACTTGATGAACTCCAGCGCGAGTCGCGTCAGATTTTCCTGAAGCTCCTGATATTGCGGCCCGCT
>JANLQB010000120.1:0-1876 GCA_031367565.1 Verrucomicrobiota bacterium | reverse complement strand
GCGCCCGTGAGGTCGTCATGCAGTTTCTCGAATCACTCCCGCACGTCCGCGAACTCCTGCGCACGGATGTCGAGTCGGCCTTCGACGGCGATCCGGCGGCGGGCAGTCTCGATGAAATCATCCTCGCCTATCCGTATCTCGAAGCGATGGCGATTCAGCGCTCGGCGCACCTGCTTTACTGCCACCACATCCCGATCATCCCGCGCATGATGACCGAGTGGGCGCACTCGCGCACGGGCATCGACATCCATCCCGGGGCGCACATCGCCGCGCACTTTTTCATCGACCACGGCACCGGCGTCGTCGTCGGCGAAACATCCGTCATCGGCGCGCATGTTAAGATGTATCAAGGCGTCTCGCTCGTCGGCAGATCACTCGCTCAGATGACCCAATCCTGCACCCACTCCTCGGGCCGCTTGTCTTTGTCGAGAATGCGCAGTGAGTGTTCCTCGTAAACGACCAGCGAGCGCGGTGGGACGCTGTGGGTGAGGAAGACGTTTGCGCCGATCGTGCTGCCTGCGCCGATCACGGTGTCGCCGCCCATGATCGTCGTGCCGGCGTAAATCGTGACGTGGTCCTCGACCGTCGGATGGCGTTTTTTTCCTTTCAGCGCCTGGCCTCCGGCAAGGGAGCGACCGACGAGCGACACGCCTTGATACATCTTCACATGCGCGCCGATGACGGATGTTTCGCCGACGACGACGCCGGTGCCGTGGTCGATGAAAAAGTGCGAGTGGATGTGCGCGCCGGGATGGATATCGATGCCGGTGCGCGAGTGCGCCCACTCGGTCATCATGCGCGGGATGAGCGGGAGATGGTGGCAGAAAAGCAGGTGCGCGGAACGCTGGATCGCGATCGCTTCGAGATACGGATACGCGAGGATGATCTCGGCAAGACTGCCCGCGGCGGGGTCGCCGGCGAAGGCGGCTTCGACATCGGTCCGGAGGAGTTCGCGGACGAGGGGGAGTGACTCGAGAAAAAGCATCACGATCTCGTGGGCGCGCGCTTTCGGGCAATCGGGCTCGCCGAGGCGCAGGCTCTTGCACACTTCCTCGCCGAGTCGGTCGGCGATGGAGAAAATGCGGTGGTGCGTGACGCGGCGGAGGTGCGAAGAGTGGATCGGCTCCTGATCGTGAAAGCCGGGAAACAAGAGCTGGAGCAGGTCTTCGCAGATGGACGCGATGGCGCGCTTCGACGGCAGGTTTGAGCCGTCGATGTTGTTCATGCCGCCGCCGGTTTCGTACGACGTCAGAATACGTTCGGTGATTTTGCCGAGGTCCTCGTCCATTTCGGCAACGAACTAGGCGCGCGTGGGCGAAATGTAAATGCCTCTGCGTTCGATGTTCAAAGTTCGATGTTTTGCCCCGCGCCGCGGCGGTGGAATTCTGGACGGACGTTTCGACCATCACCGCGCCGGCGGCGGGCTAAACGTCGAACTTTAGACATCGAACGTCGAAGGCAGATCCTCCCGCTTGAACGCCCCGTACTTTGCCGCAACAAATTTGAATAGACGTTTCAATCGACAGTCGAAGCTGGCACATTCCACTACACCATGACCCCGAGATTTATCCTTATCACGACGGCTGCCATTCTCCTCGCCGGGTGCGATCGGCGCTCCGCCGAAGCTGACGCCGCCAGAGCCGCCGAGGTCGCGCAGCAGCGTCAGGTCGAGCTGGCCGCGAACGACAAAGTCCGCCAGCTCGAAGAGCGGCTGAATGCGGCGGATCAGCTCAAAGCTTCCGAGCGTGACGCCGAGTTAGCGCGTGTGAAGGAAGAACTTGCGCAGGTGAAGCGCGACAAGGATGCGGCGGCGGAACGCATCCGCGATTTACAAAGTGAAGCGAACAAACCCGCGCCGCCGCCGATCGCGGAAGCG
>JANLQB010000067.1:0-4453 GCA_031367565.1 Verrucomicrobiota bacterium | reverse complement strand
ATTCATCGCGGGCAAGACGGCCTACAAACCGCGCCACTATCTGCTCGCGCGGATGCCCGGCTTTGCGCAGCCCGCGCGCGGCATCGCGGAAGGGCTCAGCCACGAACACGGATTCGCGCTCACGATTTCCAAAGAACCCGCGCCCGCCGACGACCTCGTGAAAGCGGGCGAACAACTCATCGGCGAAAGCGGCGGCTTCAATTGCACGACGTGTCACACGCTCGCCGACCGCGCCGCGACCGCCGTCTTCGAAGCGCCCGCGCCGAATTTTTCCTACGCCCGCGAGCGGCTGCGCAAAGGCTACTTCACGCGCTGGGTGCTCGCGCCGCTGCGCATCGATTCGGAGACGAAGATGCCGAAGTTTGCCGACGACGAAGGCAACACGCCGCTCAGCGATATGCTCGGCGGGAAAGCGGCGGCGCAGTTTGAAGCGATCTGGCAATACCTCGGCACCGTGCCGATGCCGGCGGCGAAGTAGCGCAATTGCGAACTCCGGGGAGCGCACGCGTCTCGCGTGCGCTCCCCGGAACATCCGCCGCTCCTTTACCCGCAGTTCGCCGCAGGCTTGCAACGCGGGATTTTCCCTCTAAGACACGAACCCGGTGCTGGTCATCGCAGCGCTACAAACCTCCAATTCCCACTTCATGAAATTGCTCTCTACCCTTCTCATTTTGACCACTGTCAGCCTCGCCGCCGTGCATGCGGTGGATACTTCGGAGGTGGTGAATGCGCCCACTTTTGGCTCGGGAAAAGAAGGCGCCGCCGTGAAGGGAAAGCCGATTTTTAATGGCAAGGATTTGACCGGATGGAAAGGCGTGGAGGGATTTTGGAGCGTGAAAGATGGGGCGATCACGGGGCAGACGACGAAGGAAAATCCGGCGAAAACGAACACGTTTCTCGTTTACGAAGGCGAGGTCGGGGATTTCGAGCTGAAGTTCAAATACAAGATCGTCGATGAAAATGGTAAGGCGGAGGGCTTCGGAAATTCCGGCGTGCAATACCGCAGCAAGGTCGTCAATCCCGCCTACTCGGTGCTCGCCGGGTATCAGGCGGATTTTGAAGTGGGGAAAACTTACAGCGGCATTCTTTACGAAGAGCAAGGTCGCGGCATCCTCGCGCAACGCGGGCAGATCGTGACGATCACGGACGGCGAAGGCGGCAAGCCGAAGATCGAAGTGACGGGCTCCGTCGGGCGCTCGGAGGAGATTCAGGATTCCATCAAGGGTGCGGACTGGAACGACTACAAGATCGTGGCGAAGGGGAACCGGCTGAAACATTACATCAACGGACGCCAGACGGTGGACGTGACGGATGAGACGGCGGTGGGCGCGAAGAAGGGTGTGCTCGGGCTGCAATTGCACGCGGGGAGTCCGATGACGGTGCAGTTCAAGGACATCATCCTGAAAGCGGAGAAGGCCGAGTAACGCCGTCCGATCGACGAACATTTTGAAAAGGCCGCGGGCGCGTGATTGCCCCGCGGCTTTTTCGTATCGAAAAAGAACATGGGCCGCTGGCCAACGATGACATTTCGCGGTCCCGCGGGGGCGATGATTTTCCTCGCGGCTCTCACCCTGGCCGCGGCGCTTTTCCTCCGCTCGCCCGGTCTCGTTGTGCGAGATGGGCGCGATGATCGCGGGCGAAATGGGATCGCGGTGACGAGCGCGTGGCTCACCGGCACTGCGCCGGCGGGAGACTTCGCAGCGGGCGTGCGCGAGCAGCGGATGGCGGAAATCATGATCGAACTTCCGCCGCCGAATGCGGACGGGACGCTGGCCGGGATCGACTCGGCGCGGGTCGATGCGCTGCTTTACGAATGCTACGATGCGCGCGGCTGGGTGCAGATCGGCGTGACGCACCGCGCGTTCGATGATCCGCGCTGGCGGCGATTTTTCATCGTGGATCTCCGCCGTTTGCTGGATCGCCTGCCGCGCGTTCGCGGCGTCGTGCTCGATCTCGCAAACGTCGCCGACGTGTCCCCTGCTCTGCTGACGCTGCTCGATGAATTGCGCCCCGCCCTCGCGCCGGATGCGCGCCCGCTCGCGATCGTGGCGCATCGTTGGGAGCAGCCGTATTTCCGCGAAGTCGCGCGCCGGGCCGATCTGCTCGTCATGCCGCTGGATATTTCCACGTCAGCGTTCGCCCGCTTCAGCACAGGCAGATGCGTGGAGCACATCCAAAGCACGCTCGCGTGGTGCGAAGGAAAGCCCGTGCTCTTTCGCCTCCCCACCGACAAACGGCTGCGTCGCGGGCTTTCTACGATCCATTTCGCGTTTAGCAAAACGAACGCACCGGAGCCGTATCAGGGCATCCTTTGGGAAACATCCGCGGCTCCCGATCGCGCGACCTGGGCCGAAGTGCGCGCCCGCTTTCTAAAACCATGAGCGCCCCGCCCGCCCGCCAACCGTGGTATCGCGTGCTCTACATTCAGGTGCTCATCGCCGTCGCGCTCGGCATCGCACTCGGCCACTTCGCGCCAGATGCCGCGACGCCGCTGAAGCCGCTCAGCGATGGCTTCATCAAACTCGTGAAGATGGTGATCGCGCCGATCATTTTCTGCACGGTCGTGCATGGCATCGCGTCGATGTCCGATCTGAAAAAGCTCGGGCGCATCGGCGGCAAGACGCTGCTCTACTTTGAAGTCGTCTCCACGCTCGCGCTCATCATCGGGCTGATCGTCGTCAATTTTCTGAAACCCGGCGCGGGCTTCAATATCGACCCGCACACGCTCGACCCGAAGATTGGCACCGGCTACGCAAGCCAGGCGCACGCGCTGAGCACCGTCGATTTTCTGCTGAACATCATCCCCGGCAGTTTCTTCGATGCCTTCGCAAAAGGGGATCTCCTCCAAGTCCTCCTCGTCGCCGTGCTCACCGCCTTTGCCCTCGGCGCGCTGGGCGAGCGGGGACGCCCGATCCTCCAAGCCATCGACACGATCGCGCAGCTTTTCTTCGGCATCATGAGCATCATCGTGAAGCTCGCGCCCGTCGGCGCGTTTGGCGGCATGGCGTTCACGGTCGGGAAATATGGCATCGCTTCGCTGAACAAACTGCTCGCGCTGATGGCCGGGTTTTATCTCACGTCCGCGCTTTTCGTTTTCATCGTTCTCGGCCTTATCGCGCGCGCATCGGGATTTTCGATCGTGCGTTTTCTCGCCTACATCAAAGACGAACTGCTGCTCGTGCTGAGCACCAGCTCCAGCGAGACCGCGCTGCCCGGCATCATGGGGAAAATGCAGCGTCTCGGCTGCGCACCGGGCACCGTCCGACTCGTGATTCCGACGGGCTACAGCTTCAATCTCGACGGCACGAATATCTACATGAGCATGGCTGCCCTCTTCCTCGCGCAGGCGACAAATACGCCGCTCGACCTCAAGCAACAGCTCTGGCTGCTCACGATCGCGATGCTTTCCTCGAAAGGCGCGAGCGGCACGACCGGAGGCGGCTTCATCGCGCTCGCCGCGACGCTGGCCGTGGTCCCGAGCATCCCGATCGAAAGCCTCGCGCTGCTCGTCGGCATCGACCGTTTCATGAGCGAATGCCGCGCGATCACGAACCTCATCGGCAACGCGCTGGCGACCGTGGTGATCAGCCGATGGGAAGGCGAGGTCACGCCTGAGCAGGTGCGCGCGGCGATGGAAAGTGCAGCCGCTTGAGCAAGCGGCCTATTCCTGCACGATCTCCCGCGCGTAAATATTCAGTTCGCCATCCGCGCCCTTGCGGACATCGCGGATTTCAAACGCGGAGTTCCGACCGGGGTCGATGTTCGTCCCTTCTTCCGGCGCGAGCATTCCATTCCCGTACTCCACGATCACGCGGACGGCTGGGATCGCAGCTCCACCGCCGACGGGGCGCGAACGCAAAACGATCCGACTTCCATTCTTGGCATTGACGACAAAATTCCCCTGCAAATAAGTGCGAGCGGAAGGAGTTGCTTCCAGCGAAGTCGCGTCCGCCAACGAGAGCGTGTGACCTGCCGGCACCTGCCCCGGCTTGTAAGTGCGCCACGTCGGGGCTTGCGCATTCGGCAAACCGGGTTCGGGATTGGAAGCGATGAAAGGCTTGAACACGCCGGGCGGAACATTCGGCGCGGGCGTCGGCGGAGCGGCCGGACGCGGCGTGTTCGGAAGCATCGCGACGGCGACGGGCGGCTTCCTTGAAGTCGGCAAACCCGCGATCGGAATCGGCGTGGCGACAGGAATCTCGGGCAGAGAACCGGTCTCTGGGATTTTCGTTCCGTTTGGATTGTCGAGCCGCACGATTTGCGGGGTCTGCGGCGGCGGCGCATCGCCCTGCACGCCTGGCTCCGGCGCGGGTTGTTTGCGGCGAAATTCCGTGAACTTTTTCGTCGCCGCATCCAGCCGCTCGCCCGTGATCACCGGCAGGCCACCTTCAGGGTAAAGGTCCGCCGGCGGCTCGGTGGTAAATGTGCCCGCACCACCGCTCAGCGCGTAGTT
>JANLQB010000061.1:0-5593 GCA_031367565.1 Verrucomicrobiota bacterium | reverse complement strand
CCCCCGGCGCTGGTGGGAGCGGCGACACGAGCGCGACGGATGCGCCGTCGCCGATGATGAGGGAGCCGAGGGTTTGGGATGCGCCGAAGTTCACTTCGCCGGCATTTGCCGTGACGGTCGAGGTGCCGGTGCCGATGTTTTTGCTGACATCGGTGCGGCCAGCGTTGTGGGTGAGCGAGGCGTAACTTTGCGCGCCGTCGAGCACGAGTTTCCCCGCGCCGGTTTTCACGATGCCAGCGGAACTCGCATCGGCTGCCGTGCCCAGATCGGCGGCGACGGTGAGGATGCCGGTGACGCTGAAGGTGTGAACGGCGGACGCGAGATCGACGACGGCGACGGCGACGGTGGGATTGAGGCGATTTAGGGCGCTCGTGCCAGCGGAGGTGACGTTGCCCTGGAGAAGCAGGATGCTGCCGACGGAGGACGCGCCGAGGGGGCTCGGTCCGGCGTTGAAATTGATCGCGCCGCTGAAGAGTGCGAGGCCACCCGCGCCGATGGTGAGGCGGCTTTGGTTGCCCGCCGTCGCGCTTCCGCCATCCATGTTCAGGACGGCGGGGCCCGCGATTTCCACGGAATGCGCCGAGAGAGAGCCGCCGCGCTGGACGAGCACGGTGCCGCCGCTCATTTCCAATCCGCCGGTGATGGTGAACGGTAATGGCGAGGCGGAGAGATAACGACCCGTGAGAAATTTCCCGCTGCTGACGGTGACGCTCGCGACCGTGTCCAAAACGCCCTGGGTCGGGGCGTCGTCTGTGTTCCCCACGCCGGAACCGAAGGTGCCGCCGTTGACGACGATGTGGGCGGTGTCCGCGAGGTGATCCTGCAACTGCCCGGCCGTGGTGCCGTAAGCGACGATGCCGCCGGCGTTCACGATGAGGTCGCCGCCGATGGCATTGATGCCGCTTGTTTTGGAAAGGGTGAGCGTGCCGTTGTTGACGGTGGTGATGCCGCTGTAGGTATTTGCGCCCGCGCCGGCGAGGACGAGTTGGCCTGCGCCGCTCTTGGTTAATGCGCCGCCGATGCTGATGAGATCGCCCGCCCAGATGACGGTCCGGCCGTTGGTATCGACCTTGATGGACTGCGCCGGGTCCGTGCTGAAGCGACCGGAGTAGTCGTTCGCGTTGGCGGCGGAATATTGAAGCGTTCCGCCGGCGAAAACGAGGTTGCCGGGGCTGACGGCGGGGGCATTTCCCAGTGGACCGGAAACTCCTGCGGTCTCGGCCACGCCGACGTTGACGAGGCCCGCGGCGAGCGTGGTGACGCCGGTATAAGTATTCGCCGCTGCGAGGAGCAAGGTACCGTCGCCAGTCTTAGAGAAGCCACCGGTTCCGCGGATGACGCCCGCGAGCGTGAGCGCACTGCCTGCTCCAGTTTTCACGGTGGCCCCGTTGGTCTGCGAGTCGATGAGGCGATTCGTCGAGCCGGTCACGCCAGTGAATTCCAGCGCGCCGCCGTCGAAGACGAGGCTCGTCCCCGCGCCGAGCGGGCTGGTGACGCCGCCATCCGCGATCGTCGCGACTCGTATGGTGCCCGCGTTGATTTTCACCGCGCCGGTGAAGCTGTGGTTGTTCTCGATCGTGAGCGTGGAGGTGGCGGAGTTGTCGCCGTTTTTCGTAATGCCGAGCAGGCCGGTGATGCCGTTGGTTCCCTGGAGCGTGTAGCCCTTCGTTTTGTTGTCGAAGATGACTTCCTGCGGCGCGACGTCCGCGCCGTTGATCGCCACGTTCACATTTCCGGCGGCGACCGCGGCGGTGTCGTTGAAGAGCACGCGATCGTTGGTGAGGAAGTCGGTGGTGCTCGCGTTGTTGGAGTTGAGCACCCAGTTTTTCGGCGCGGCGATCGTAGCCGTGCTCCACTCCGTGCTGGCCGCGCCTTTCCAAATCGGGAAGTCGATCGCCGAGACGCTGAGCGCGATGGAATCCCCCGCGTTGTTCACCAGCGTGGCCGTCGTGCGCGGAGGCATGCTGCCGAGCTTGAAGGCGGCGAAACCGGTGCCGCCGATCACGCCGGTGTAGTCGATGAGGACGTGCGTGCCGACGGTGGGCTGCGTGCCGAAGATTTCCACCGTCACCGAATTTGCGCCGCCATTCGCGACCAGCGTGTTCGTGCCGCTGACGAAAATCGAGCCGCCCGCATTTCCCGCCGCCGCGCGGATCGTCGCGGTCTCGCCCGCGATCGAGCCGAACGTGAGCGGCCCCGTACTGAGCGTGCCCACGCCGAATGAATTACCGCCTTCGATCGTGCCGCCATTGGTGATGAGCAGGGAGCCGTTCACCGTCCCGGTGCCCGCGAGCGTTTGCCCCGCGCCGATATTCAATCCACCCGCCACGAGCGTGGTATCGAGCGTCGCCCCGGCCTTGATGTCGATCCTCGGCGTCCCGGTGAGCTGGCCGTTGGTGCCGAAGGTGCCTTCGTTGATGACGGTGTGGCCCGTGTAAGCCGCGTTGCCCGTGATTCCGAAAACGCCGGAGCCATTTTTGATGACGCCAAATGCCCCCGGCGCGAGGCCGCCCGCGAGGATGAGCGGCGCGGAGGTCGGTCTGAAGGTGACATCGCCCGTGCCAGTGACCGTGGCCGCTCCGAAGTGCGCCTGATACCCATTCGCGCCCGTGCTAGCGAGCGTGCTGCCGGTCGTCATCGTGAGCGTGCCGAATTGCACGGTGTTGCTGATGAACGTGCCCGCCGTCTGCCGGTCCACATCCACCGACGCGACGCCGGAATCGACGGTCACGTTGCTGCCATAAGTGATCGTTCCGTTGTCGGCGGTCCCGTTATCGTGAACACGCAGGCGTCCTCCGCTGAGGAGCACGGGGCGGTGGTTCAACGTGCTGCCACTTCCGGCCGTGGGCTCGCTCGTGAGCGTCTGGAATTGCGTGACGTGGAATCCGCCGCTGAAGGTGTTGCCGGTGTTTTTGAGCTTCAGGTCCGCCGCTCCGCCGCTGTCGGTGAGTGGAAGATTGCCCGTCAAGGTGAGGTCGCCAGCCCCGGTCAGAAGACCGCTGATGGAAAACGCGACGGACGCCGACGGGGTCGAAACGCTGCGGAGATGCGCTTCGGAATTCGCGGCGACCTTCACCGTGCCGGTGAAGTCCGTGAGCGCGCCCGTCCGTGTGCCGAGCGCGCCCCCGTTCAGCGTGATATTCGCGACGGGCACCACCGTGTTTTGCCCGGCGAGTTCGCCCCCGGCATTGATCGTGACCGTGCCGCTGCCCAGCGCATTCGCGAACCCGTTGCCATACTGCACGGCCCCGCCATTGATGATCCAATTCCCGGTGAACGTCCCTTGGTTCGCGCTCATACGGAGAATTCCGTTGCCAGTTTTCGTGAAGGTATTCGCCCCGATCAACCGGTCCGCCGTTCCCATGACGACGCCGACGCCCGCCGCACCGCTCTCGACACTGATCTCCGCTCCAGCCGCGCCAGGCGTGATGGAGGTCGCCGCGTTGAGCGTCTGGTCCCCTGCTGTGTGGGTGAAAACGAGCGCGGCACCTGCGCCGTTGAGCGCGATGTTCTGCTGGCCGAGCGCGGCAGCCGTCGCCGTCCGCAAACTGCCCTGTTTCACCAGCACGCCTCCCGTCGCCGTGCTGGTGGCTCCCACCCCGGTCAAGACCAGCGCGCCCGCACCCGTTTTCGTGAGCAACTCCGTCCCGGCCAGACTTCCCGCCGTGATGTTCGCGTCCGTCTGAATCGTCGGCGTCAAACCGCTGCTGCCAAACGAAACGGTGATCGGCCCCGCGATCGTCTGCGGCGCGGTCGCCTGAAGCGTGCCATCGTCGCTGATGGTGAGGCTGGAGAAGGTATTCGAGTTATTGAAAACGACTTTGGCGCTATTCGTTTTGATGAGCGCTCCGCTCAAGGCACCCGCTCCATTAAAAGTGTAAGTCCCGCTGCCCGCTGGGATGTTGATATTGCTGAGGGAAACGTTCGCGGGAACGCTCAGCGTCGTGTTTCCAGACTGGCTGAAAAACACGTTGTCATTCGTCGTCAAAGGCACCGGCGTTCCGCTGCGCAGCCAGTAGTTGCCCGCGCCCACTTGAATGACGCCATCCGGTGCGCCGCCGACGGTGTGGCTGCGGTTGTAAATCAGGTTATTCGGCGCGGCGAGGAAGCTGACTGAAAGGTCGTCGATGCCAACCGTGGCGTCCGTGCCACTTTCGTTAAAGCTGCGCCAGCGCAACGTGATGAACTGCCCCGGTGCCAGCGTGAGGCCCGCATTGGCCGAGATCGCTTTTTGTTTTACCGGATTCTGGATTTGCGAGGCCGTCGCGACCGAATCGAAGTATTCAAGCCCGGAAATGCGCGTCCAACCGGTGTCATCCAGCGCGGCATTGGCCGCATAGGCCGCGCCGTTGGTATGCACCGCTGTGCCCGCCAGGTTCGTCGTGGCGGAGTTTCCGATCTGGTAAAAAAACTGAAGACCGTCCAGCGCGTTGGCATTCGACTGCCCGAAATACAACTCTCCATTGAAGGAAATGTTGCCGACCGCCAGCGTGTTGGCGCTGGTGTTTTGAAAGACCACGCCCATCGCAGAGGCACCGTAGCCAGTGGTCGTCGCGCCCCACGCCAGGGCGCGCTCAGTCCCGGCGCCTGCACTGAAGAACCCACTCGTCTTCGCACCGCCCGTATTATAAATCGCCAGCGGGATCGTCCCCAGCAGCGTGTCGGCAGGGAAAAAGTTTCCGCTCACCGCATACCAGCCTGGGAGAGTGCTGTTATTCGCCCAATTCCCGGCGACGGTCGGGAGCGTATTAAAGTCCTGCAAATACGTGCTCGGCGCTCCGATCGAGATGAATTGCGCCCCAGCCGATGGCAAAGAAATCACCGCGGCAACGAGCGACACTACGCTGGCGGAAAGGATCAACCGGCGGACGGAGACAGGACGGGCGGATGGAGCGGGATTTTTGGTCATGGGTCTGAGTTTGCGGATTTAGTTTTTTTGGGGGGAGATCGGATTCGATCGAGTTACTGCGCGTGCTTCCCGAAATGAGAGCGCATCCCGTGGGAAACGATGGGAATGGAAATAACGACTTGTGGGGGAGGTTTTGGTTGGGACCGGGCCGACAGTGCTCTTGCACTGCTCAAGTATTACGACTGTGTAATATGCACGAGTCGGCGCAAGTGCAAAAGCTCAGGACTCCTGAGATGTTACTCGACCGGGCGCAACACCACGCGCCGAAGATCCATCACCGCCCCGCCCTTCTTGTTTTGCGGCTTCACGGCGAGCGTTAGTTTCCCGGCGGCCAGGTCCACTTCACCGATCGTCCGCAGGATCATGTTCTGAAAATGGCCGGTGTTTTCGACGATAAAGGTGAGCGTCTGCCCCGCGATTTCGACCGCGACTTCTGATCCACCACCGCTGCAACCCTGCTGGATTTCCACTTCATACCGCCCCGCCTTCCCGACCTCGAAATCCCAGCTCACCCAGTCCTCCGGCTTCGTCCAAAAGCCGATCACGTTCTTAAACGAAGCATCCTCGTAACGCGCTTGCGTCCCGTGAACCGTCGCATCCTTCGCGGGCAGACGGAGGTCGCCCGTCGCAGGCGTCACTCGCACCGCGTGGCCTTTCACCGCCGCGTTCATCCCCGCGCGCCAG
>JANLQB010000059.1:0-14700 GCA_031367565.1 Verrucomicrobiota bacterium | reverse complement strand
TGCAGGCCTTTCAAGCGCCACGGTTTTTGTGCGAAATAGGTCACGCCGCCAGCCACCAGGAGACCGCACGTTACTCCCCAGACGATCAGCTTTCTGCGGCGCGTGGCTCTGGCCAGAACGTTGCCGGTCGCTCCCTTTAGTTGCATATTAAGTTTAGAAACCGTCCGCGTTTCGCCCGAGAGGCGAAGGCCAAAACGGCGAGGCTATCGGCGGAGCGCTTTTGCCGGGAGCGACTTCCGGGCCGTCCGCTTTGGCTCAGGGATGAATTCACTCATCTCGTACAGCATCGGATCGCGTTGCGGTTGCCGCGTGAGCCGACGTAGCCGCGCTTTCATCTTCGATTCCTCGGTAGATTCCCCCGGTGCGCCCTCGGGCGTGCCGTCATCACCCATGATGCCGCCCATCTCCTCCTCGATCTTCTCGGGATCCTCGCCCGCCTCGAGTCGGCGGATCATTTCATTCATTTCCTGAGGTATTTTCTCGCCGGTGATTTCGGTCATTTTCCGCATCAAATGCGCGAGCTGGCGCGGGTTCGGATTCTCCTCATCCAGGGTGCCGATCTCGCGCTCCATCTGCGCCATCATCGCGTCCATGCGCGACTCATCCATCTCCGCTCCCGGTGGCAGCTCGGGCTTTTCCTTCGCGCGCCCCGTCACCGCAAAGCTCGACATCATCCGCTCCATCTTGTGCTTCGGATCGTCTGGGCAACGCGGAGTTTTCCCCGCATAGGCGAGGCTGCGCGCGAAGAAGGAATAAATCCGGTGATTGTCGGGGCAGTAGAATTCGTAGATCGGCATTTTTTTGAAAAAGGGCTGGGTCGCCGCGTTCGCCGCAGCGCCCCGGTTTATGCGGTCGCTTCATATAACGATTCGCGCTGGGCGTTCAAGCCGCTCCATTTGCAGCATTTGCCCTTCCGCGGACGAAGTGCTGGATTCGTTGCGAAAACGACGCGCGGCATTATTCATGCAATCTTGCCGAGCGCATCCTTCTTCCTTACTAAATATTTAAAATGTCCATGATGCCCGATCCACTCGATGAAATTGGTTGGTATTGCTTAAGAAGCCGGCCCAAGCACGAACACATCGCCGCCGCACATCTCCGGCAGATGCCCGAGGTCGAAGTTTTCTGTCCACGCCTCCGCTTCAAAAAGGCGACGAGGCGCGGCGCGGTATGGTTCGAGGAGGCCATGTTTCCCGGCTACCTTTTCGCCCGCTTTCACTTCCTCCAACGATACAAGGAGGTCACCTACGCAAACGGGATCAGCAGCATTCTGCGCTTTGGCGGACGCTTCGCCGCGATCGGCGAAGAAATCATTTTCGACCTCCGTGGAAAGACGAACGAAATGCACATCGCCGTCATCGAGAGCGAAGTGAAGGCGGGAGACAAGGTCACAATCGTAGCCGGGGCGATGACCGGCATCGAAGGCGTCGTCACCCAGTATCTCTCCGGTCGCGAGCGCGTGCGGGTGCTGCTGGAATTCCTCGGTCGCGAAATCTACGCGGAAGTAGAAAAAGGCGACGTGCTTCCCGTCAAACGCCACCCGCTCGCCGCGTGATTTCCCGCTAACGCCGCACGCGCCCGCCGTCTCCACCCGCTGCGAGCGCCTCGACTTCGGCGAGCGAGACGAGGCAGAAATCGCCGGGGATCGTATGCTTCAGCGCACCCGCCGCCGCGCCGAGATTCACTGCCGTCTGCGGAGCATCCCCGCGCATCAGTGAGAAAATCAGCGTGCCTGTGAAAGCGTCGCCCGAGCCCACGCGATCGACGATTGTGATCTCGTGTCGCGGCGATTGAAAAGCGCGTCCTCCCGTGAAAATCATCGCGCCACAATTTGTCGCGCTCGCCGTGCCGCTCTGACGCGAAGTCATCGCCACCGTCTTAAAGCCGAAACGCTCCACGAGCGACGCGGCGATGGTCTCGTCGGAGTTCCCCGTCGCGCCGAGAATCCCGCGCGCCTCGTCCGCACCGGCCACGCAAAGATCGACGTGCTTCATCAGGGGCTGAAGCGTCCGCGCCGCCGCCTTTGTGCTCCAGAGTTTCGCGCGAAAATTGATGTCAAAGCTCACCGTCAGCCCGCGCTTTTTCGCCGCACGACACGCTTCCTCGCACACTTGCGCCGCCGATTTTGAAAGTGCGGGCGTGATCCCCGTCCAATGAAACCAGCTCGCGCCCGTAAAGATGCGTGGCCAGTCGAAATCCCCCGGCTGCACTTCCGTGATCGCACTCCGCGCGCGATCGTAAATCACATTTCCCGGACGCTGGCTCGCGCCCTGTTCCAAAAAGTAAATCCCGATCCGCTCGCCGCCGCGCGCAACGTGCGAAGTCCCCACGCCATGCCGCCGCAGTTCATCGATCGCACGCTGCCCGAGTTCATGCGTCGGCATCCGCGAAACAAATTCCGTCTTCCCTCCGAGTCGCGAAATCACCGCCGCCACATTCGCCTCCGCGCCGCCTGGCGTGATTTCAAAACGGCTGGCCTGCAAAAAGCGTTCATGTCCCGGCGTCGTGAGCCGGAACATGAGTTCGCCGAAAGTGACGACGTGGGACATGGCGCGGGAGAATGGAGACGCCTTTGCGATTTGAAAAGGCGATAGCCCGCGCCGGTCGCGCGCTATTTCGCCGATGCCGATTGCAGCATCCGAATCGCCTCGGGCGGTGCGTGGAACTGGTGGCAGTTCTGGCACTCCCACTTCACGCCGCCCTCGCGCTTCTGTTTCTCCACCATCTCCGGCGTGCCCGGCTTTGGAGCGATGCCGCCGGCAACGACTTCCAGTAATTTATCCTTCCGCAGTGGAGCGTGGCACTGCGCGCACGTCGCCTGTGCAGGCAGCAAAATGTCCGCGGTGTTTCGGCTCCCGACCACGGCGGAATGGCAGTCGATGCACACCAGGTGATTGTGCGGCAAATGCGTGAACGGGCCGTGCTGAATCCAGCGATCCGCGATGTTCGTCTTCGTCACCTTCCGCAGCGCGGCTCCGCTGCTCGGCGTCACTTCGTGGCACTTCGCACACGGCGGGAAAATCTGGCCGGTGTTCGCTTTCGCAGAAATTCGCTCATCGCGCGGCGGATCGCCCGCCTCGTAAATACGCCGCTCGAATTCTTCGAGCGTGTTGTTCCCCCGACTGCGAACTTTCGCCACGATATCGGTCACCCGCGCGGCGAGATCGGTTTCTGATGCGGTCGGTTCCTTGTTCAGCAAATACGTGAACATCTGCCGGTTCATCGACTCCGCGAAAACACGCACGACGGCGGGATCACCGTGTGGGATCGTGAAGCCGGGCAGTTCGGGAACCACGTTCAGCGAGTGGCACGCGGCGCAGTGATTTTCGTATTTCACGCGCTCGTAAAACGCGCCGCCTTTTCCCGTTACATGGCAGTCTGCGCAGTCGAGCGTATGCCCGTTCAGCTTTGGAATATCAGGTTGGGTATGCCGTTGGTGATTGTATTTGATGACCGCCGGATCGCGCGCACCCGCACCTTCGTAACGGAACGGCGGATGCCCTGCCGCGTAGTTATTGATCACGGCGGGTTGCGCGTTCGCTTCCTGCGGCATGAGGAAACGGATCAGGTTGTCGCCGAGGTCGCGGTTCTCGGGTTTGCTCGGTGGGCTCGGGCTCGCGACCTTGATGACGTTGCGGGTGCGCGAGAGTTCCGCAAGATCGGCGTGGCAAGTCGCGCACGATTGGCTGTCGGGCACTTTCATCAAGCCGTGGCCGACGTGCTCGCGGTGGCAAGTCGAGCAGCGATCGGAATGCACGAGCGGCAGCTCGGGATGCACGCCGCGCAGCATCAGCGCCTCCATCTGCGGCTGATGCAGTTGGAAAGAGTTGTGGCACTTCAGGCAGGCGCGATCCATGCCCGCGAGCGATGACTTTTTAATGACGACCTGCTGAAGCACGGAGAGCCGGTCGGGCGAAAAATTCCGCTTCGCCGCAGACGCCATTTCCGCCGCGCTGAAATTTTGCCCCGCCGCTTTCAGCTTCTCGAAATCGAGCGACGGAAGATTGCCCTCTTTCAAATCCGTCACCGCCTGATCGAGCTTCAGTGCGCGCGTGAGATCCGCTTCCGCGCCGTCGTGGCATTGCGAGCAGTCGTTCGCGAAACGTGCGTGGTTTTGCGAGATCGGGCCGGTGTTAAAATACTGCCGGTTTCCCCAAAAGCGGAACCCAAACACCGCGCCGATGCTGCCGAAGACAGCGAGCAAGAACAGCAGCAGTTTCAGCCGCCGGAGGAAATGCCCGTGCTGGTAGTAATCAAGGTTGTCCTTGTACTTTTGGGCGATCTGTTTTTGCGTGCGCGGTTGGTCGGCCATGAGCGCTTACAGGTGGACCCACGTGATGTAGGCGTGCCAGAAAGTGAAGACGAGCAGCGCGAACGAAATGGGCACATGGATGAGCAGCCATCCGTGCAGCCAGTGATGCATCTTCGTCTGGAGATCCATCAAACGGCGGTCGTCGCACCAGCTCTGAAGCTCGTCGATTTTGTTGCGGAAATTGTCCGACGTATTCAGCCGGAGAAGGCGGAAAATGTCGTCGCCCGTGCGATGGTTTCCGAGGCGCATCCGTGTCGCCGTATGGCGCGAAGCTTCCAGATACGGAAGGCATTCTTCGTCGAGAAATTCGAGGATCACCGAGACGGATGTGTCCGCTTCCACCGCGACTGCTGCCGCGCCGGCGTCTTTCGACGCGGGCAGCGCGATCGTGCCCAGCAGCGCAGTCCGCACTTCTTTCGCCGACTCCGCGATCAGCCGGTGGAGGTGCGGGATTTGTTCGTACACGACTTCGCGCGAGAGCCGTTCCTTCATCATTTTCGGCATGAAGTTTTGCAGCGCGATGCCGAAGAAGCCGCTGACCATCACGATTGTGTAAAGCCAGATGAGCGTGGTCGTCTGCGGCCCGCCCGCGTGCATGCCGCAGTGAAACGCGACGAGCGGGATCGTGAGGATCGTGAGCCAGATGTGCGCGCGCAGCCAGACCTGCACGGTGCCGATGCGCCAGAGCCGTTTCTTTTTCCGCACGCCGAGCGCAGAGGCGAAAAGGAAAATCGCCAGCGCGAGCGTGCCGTAGAAAAGGCCGATCGGTGACGCGCCGTAAGTGTTCCGCTCGTGTGGTGCGTGGCTCAGGAATTTCGGCAGGTTGATCTGGAAGAGGAGATATTGCGGGAAAAATTCCGCGCAGAAAAACGCGGCGAGGATGATCGTGGCAATGATCACGAAGATGGCCCAAGGGACGTGGTGGCGGTCGATTTTCATGGGCGGGAAATCAGTGCGTCGTGCGGTTCTCGGCGCGCGTCAGCCAGCGGAAACGTTTGCCCGTGTCGCGCTTGCCGATTTGTTTCGCGAGGAATTGCGTCGGATCGACGCGCTTCGCCGCATCGTGCGGACACGCATACACGCAACTCGGCACGCTGAGTTGGGTGCAAAGGTCGCACGTCGTGGCTTTGGTAACGATGTTCTTCGGACGCGGCTTCACGGCAGGTTTCGCGGGCGCGGCAGCGGCGGGTTTTGCAGGAGTCGCTGCGGCGGGGGCTGCGGGTTTTGCCGCAGGGGGCGGTTCCGCTTTCACCTCGGGCGCGGCTGCGGCTGGTGCGGCCACGTTTGCTTCGATGGCGGGTGCCGGTTTTGGAGCTGCGGGCGCGGGCTCCGCTTGCGCTTCCGGCTTTGGTGCGGCGGCGGCTGCGGCTTTGGCAGCGGCCGCTTTGGCGTCAGCGGCTTTCTTCGCTTCCGCCTTCTCCTTTTCCTTCCGCTCGACTTCGGCGAGCTGCGCTCGCGTCATCTCGAAATCGACGAGGTTGATATTTCCGTATGGGCAAAGCTCCGCGCATTTCGCGCAGCCGATGCACCAGTCTTCGATCAGGATTTCGAGGCTCTCTTTTCGCCGGATCGAGCCGACCGGGCACTGCGTCATGCACAGTGGATCGCGGCACGAGCGGCACGCGGTGGCGACCAGGAAATGATCGTAGCGAAGACCATCGCGAATGAGCCGCGTCACGCCATCGTGCGCGTCGGCGCAGGCGTTCACGCAGGCATCGCAGCGGGTGCAGTTGTCGAGGTCGATGAGGAGAAGATTCTGCGCTTCGTAAAGGCCCTGCGTGATGAAGTCGTCGAGCTGCAACCCGGCGGGGAGATTGCGCTGCTGCGCGGCCTCGGCCCGGACAGCGGCGACTTGTTTCAGCGTGGCGCGGACGATCGGAAACATGTCCAGCATCTTCTCGAACGTCTCCTTCCGAATCTTCACCAGATCGACCGCATCGAGCGCCGAGCACGTCGCGTTGCGCGGCTGGTGTTGCAGCAGCCCGATCTCCCCGAAAAATTCGCCGCGCTTCAAATAAGTCCGCACCAGCTCGCCCTCAACCGCGCTGGAATCCGGCTGCATCCAGTATTCTTTTTTCGTCGTCTTATCGACGTAGTAATTCGGCGACGCGCCCGGCCCGAGCGGCATTTTTTGCGACACGCGGACGAGGCCGGTGCGGATGAGATAGAACGCGTCGGCGGGTTCGTTCTGTTTGCAAATGATCTCGTTTTTCCCGAACGAAACGAGTTCCGCGTTCTCGCGCAGATGATTGAAGAAATCGAGGTCGAGCGTGTGGAAAAGCGGGACGCTGCGCAGATGCTGGACGAGCGACCGCTGCCGGTATTTGTCGTCCATCTGCTTCTTGAAAGTCGTGCCCTTGAAAGTCGGCGCTTTCACCTTCGTCGTGGCCTTCGTCGCGGAATCGACCTCCCGCGTGCCGAGCAGCATATCTAGGACGACGCGCAGCATTTCCACCATCACGCAATCCTCCGTCGCCTGCACGGTCGCCGAGCGCGGCTGAAAAGTGCGGCACGTCATTTCTCCGAAAAGCTCGCCCGCGCCGAGATCGGCGATCGGCATGTCTTTCGGCAAATCAATCGACGCGTCGATCGGAATGAAACCCGTGTCCGCCGCCGTCATCTCCGGCTGATTCGCGCCGAGAAAACTTGTCATCCGCCGCAGCGCCGAAAAGAACCCGCCGCCGCTCGGGCGCGTCTTCACTGAAGCCATCGGATTCTTGATGGAGATCGTCACATTTCCCGAGACGATATAAAAAGCCGTGGAGCCAAACGAGCCCTCATCGCACACGATGTCGCCCGCGCGGAACCGCCGCCGCACCGCCGCGCTGACGGCGAATTGTTTTAGCAAAACTGCCGGGATTTCTTTGAGCGTCGGAAGGTACTCGAGCAATTCCTCCGTGGTGAGAGGTTCGCCTGAAGTGAGTTTTTCCGGAATATCAGCCATGGGGGCGAGCGATTACTTAACAACGGCGGATTGCTTCGCCAAGCGAATTGATCCAGCGGAAAAAGTCCGCCATTCTAGTGTTTATGCGGCTTGCGCGCTGTTCGATCATTTTGAGCTTCATCAGCCAAACTGCACGAAAGCCAATTCTCCTGCTTCTCGTTTGGCAGAATTCCCGCTATACCGCACGCACTGTGGACATCATCACTCGCATCCTTCTCGTGTCCGTCGCCGCTTTTTTCAGCGGTAAAACCCGGGCCGTCGAGCCCACGCTCGCCGCGCCGCATTTCGTCGGTTCGCAATCGTGTAAATCGTCGAGCTGCCATGGCGGAGGATCGGACAAGGGCCAGTTTTTTGTCTGGGAAAAGAAGGATGCGCACACGAAGGCTCACGAGATTCTCGGCAATGAACGGTCGAAGCGCATGGCTGAGTCGATGGGTATCGGCGATCCGCTGAATTCCGCGCGCTGCACGATCTGCCATTCGCCGATGGAGGCGCTGCCCGCCTCGCGCCTCGCGCCAGGCACGAAGATCGACCGCGGTGTGAGTTGCGAAACGTGCCACGGCCCCGCCGAGAAATGGCGGCTTTTCCACACGCGCAAAGATGTGTCGCACGATCAAAACGTGGCGGCGGGACTGCGCGAGGCGGGCGACTTTTACCATCGGGTGAATATCTGCATCGGCTGCCATCACGTCGCCGATCCGGGGCTGATTGCGGCGGGGCATCCCGAGATGTTTTTCGAACTCGATGGCCAGCAGGCCGCGCAGCCGCCCCATTGGAAAGATGAAGGCACGTGGCTCGGCCCGCGCGCGTGGCTCACCGGGCAGGCGGCGGCGCTGCGCGAGATTAGTTGGAAGCTGACCAGCGCGCCCGACCCCGCACTCCTCGCCCGCTGGAAAGCGCTCGTCTGGCTGCTGCGCAAATCGGAAACCGGCGCGAGCATTCCCAATACCGACGATTTCGCGGCCATGCAGACCTCCGCAGATCGCGTCGCGCGCAGCGCATCCAAGGAAACCTGGTCGAAGGATTCCACGCTGCGTCTCCTGAAACTTTACACCGGCCTCACGGAAGATTTCCGCGATGGCAAAAGCGATGCCGCCGATCTCCGCCGTCGGGGCGAAGTGCTCGTCCTCGCCATTGACCGCCTGTGGATCGCGCTCAAGGCAAACTCCAAACTTTCCTCGGAAAACTTCGACAAAGCGCTCGTCGTTCTCGCCGGTGAATCCAAGAGCCAGCAAGGTTTCGACCCCGTGCGATTCGCGGCTGCACTTCAGTCCGTCGAAGTCGCGCTGGAGTTGCTTCCGAAAATGTAAGCCGGTCTGATTCCCCGACGAAGGCTGCCTCCTACACCTTCTCGACCGCGCCCTTTTTCACGTCGAGCTTCCGGTAAAGCGTGGCCATGCTGATGCCGAGCATCTTGGCCGCGCGTTCGCGGGAACCGGCGTTGAATTTGATCGTTTCGTCGATGTAGCGGCGTTCCACGTCGCGCGTGTAGTCGTCGAGTGTCTGGCCGACGGGAAGGGTGGTGGTGCCATCGGAAATCGGGGCGCTGGCCTGGCGGACGACTTGCGGCGGGAGATCGGTTACGCGGACGATGCCGTCGTCGCAAAGAGCGCAGGCGCGTTCAATTGCGTTTTCGAGTTCGCGCACATTTCCCTGCCAGCGATAGAGCTGGAGCGTTTCGACGGCTTTGATGTCGATCTTTTTCGCCACGGTCGCGGTTTGCGCGGCGTTTTTCGCGAGGAAGTGATGGACGAGCAGGGGAATATCATCAAGCCGCTCGCGGAGCGCGGGCATCTCGATCGGGATGACGCAGAGCCGGTAGTAAAGATCTTCGCGAAATTGGCCCGTCTTGATTTTCTCGTGAAGCGATTCGTTCGTCGCCGCGAGGACGCGCACATTGATCGGCGAACTCTTCGTATCGCCGACGCGCCGGATTTGGCGTTCCTGCAAAACGCGCAGGAGTTTCGTCTGGAGCGAGAGCGCCATCGAGTTCACTTCATCGAGGAAAATCGTGCCCTGCTCCGCTTCCTCGAAGAGGCCGATTTTGTCATTCGTCGCGCCGGTGAACGCGCCCTTTTTGTGGCCGAAAAGTTCGGACTCCAGCAAGTTTTCGGGCAGCGCGGAGCAGTTGATTGCGACGAACGGCTGATGCTGGCGGTTCGAGTTGAAATGCAGCGCACGCGCGACGAGCTCCTTGCCCGTGCCGCTCTCGCCTTGAATCAGGATCGTCGAATCCGTGTCGGCGACTTTCGCGATCAGATTGTAGATTTCCTGCATCCGCTGCGACGTGCCGATGATGTTTTCAAAGCGAAACTTTTCCTTCACCGCGCGCCGCAAATTCTGAATCTCCCGGCGGTCCGCCTGATGATCGAGTGCGCGCTGGATCGTGAGTTGCAGCTCGTCCACTTTGAACGGCTTCGTGATGTAGTCGTAAGCACCGAGCTTCATCGCTTCGAGCGCGCTTTCCACCTTCGCGTAGGCCGTGATCATGATCACCGGCGTCTGCGGCAGCGATTGCCGGGTCTCGCGCAAAATGTCGAGGCCGGAGACCTTGTCCATTTTGAGATCGGTGATGATCAATTGCGGATTCTGCGCGACCATGTTTTCCATCGCCTTTTGGCCGGAGCTGTAGGATTCCGTCTGGTGCCCACGCTCGTGGCAGATTTCGGAAATGACCGATACCATTGCAGGATCGTCGTCGATGATGAGAATACGTGCCATAAGATGAGAGGGTCGGTTTCGCGGTTTTGCGACCTTATCAAGTGTGAGAACTGCGATGTCCAGTAATTAAAAGGGACTACGCAATCACCCTATTTCCGACTCAAGGCTGCGACGCCGTCCGACGCGGCTCGGGCGTCGCCGCTGTCGCATCGCCGGGCGGATGATCGAAGCCGTAGGTGAGCAGCAGCTTGCTGTCTTCCCAAATACCCGGTTTGTCCGAGTGCATGATCACCGCGAGCACTTCGCGGTTTTCCCGAATCGCCGCGCTCGCGAGCACCTGCTGCGCGGGATACGTGTAGCCCGTTTTCACGCCGATGCAGCCGGGGAATTGCGTGAGCAGCCGGTTGTGATTTCGCAACTGTTGTGCCGAATAAATCGTCACCCACGGATGCTCCAGCGTCGCCACGATTTTTCGGAAAAGCGGCTGCTGCATCGCGGCGCGGGCGATGAACGCGAGGTCGCGCGGCGTCGTGTAATGCTGCGCATCGTGGAGCCCGTTGGCGTTGCGGAAATTCGTCGTCGTCGCGCCGAGTTCGCGCGCGCGGATCGTCATCTTCAGGCCGAACGCTTCCTCCGTTCCCGCATTGTCGCGACCCAGCGCGTGCGCCACGTCGTTCGCGCTTTTCAGCATCAGTCCGTAAAGCATCTGCCGCCGCGTGTAGCGCTCGCCGGGCCGGATATTCAGGCTGCTTTCGCCGACGCGCGCGTCTTCCTCGGTGATCTCCACTTCACGCTCCAAATCGCCTGCTTCGATCACCAGCAACGCCGTCATGATCTTCGTCGTGCTCGCCGGATACTGCGGCTCGTCCGCGTTTTTCTCGTAAAGTGAGCGCCCAGTCAGGCTGTCGAGCACGATCGCGCCCTTTGCCGCGAGCGGGAGTTCGCCGGGCGCGAGTTGATGGAAATTCGCCGTCGGAATCGCGGGCTTTGGCGTCGCGCGCGGCACGCGCTTTTTCGCCGGAGCCGCGCCACACGTCGCCGCGCAGATTAAAAAGAGGGCCGCGACGTTACGAAACGACATTCCCATCGACCATCATCCACGGCACCGGCCGCGTGTATGAAATGATTTCCTCATGCAAGGTCGCGACGCTACCGGTCGAGGGAATCGCGATCAAGTCCGCCAGCGCCCCCGGCGCGATTTTCCCCAAATCGCCCCCGTCTTTCAGCGCGCGCGCCGGGTTGATCGTCACCGTCCGCAGCAATTGCTCCGGCGTCAGCCACGGATTCGTTTTTTGCAAACCACGCAGCTCTTCAAACAGGCTGAGCGAATACGTGCTCGCGAGACTGTCCGTCGCGACGCAGATATTCGCGCCCATGTCGTGCAGCCGACGATACGGAAAAGGCGTGTGCTGGAAGTAACGATGGCTGCCTGGGCAGTGGACGATGTGCGGCCCCGCTCCGCGCGGCAGACTCCCTAGGATGTCGAAATCCTCTTCCACGAGTTCATTCATGTGGACCAAAATCCACGACGCATCGATCGCCCCGCTGCGCCACAGATACGTAAACGGCGAATGCCCGCCGCAATCCGCCATCGGTCGTTCGAGCCCGGCGAGAAATTCGTAAAGCGCGCCCGTTTTATCGCGGAACATCTCCAGCTCCTCGCGCGATTCCGCGACATGCGTCGTCAGCGGCATCGCGAGCTGCCCCGCGCATTCCCGCGCCAGCCGGTAAAGCGTCGCCGACGACGTGTAAGGGGCATGCGGACTCAGCCCGAAAAAATCCAGCGGACGCGTGCGCGCCGCAAAAAAACTCAGCGCCCCCGCCAGCGCCCGCTCCGTCGGCAGGCGATGGCGAATGTCGATCATCTCGTGAAACCACCACGTCCGCAGCGGCGACGGCGGCAGCCGCAGCATCAGCTCGGGAAACGACTCGATATTCCCGATCGTCGTCGTCCCCCACTTCTTCGACTCCGCAAAACCCTTCCTGATCGCATGCAGATAGTCGTCGTCAGCCAGACTCCGCTTCAGCGCATTGATCCTCTTCACCCAAGCCGTGAAACTCTTCGGCGGATCAATCGCGTGCCGCATCATCGAATAGTCGAGATGACAGTGCGCATTGATGAGCCCCGGCAGCAAAACCACCTCGCCCAAATCCGTGACCTCCCCCGGATGCGACGCCGCGATCTCCGCCGCGCCGCCCAGCGCCACGATCCGATTCCCCTCAATGGCCACCGCCCCGTTTTCCATCGGCAGCCCTTCGATGGGCAAAACAGTGCGTGCGCGGAAAATCATGCGGGGAATGAAAGGCAAAGAATCGCGAATGGCCAGTGACCAGTCACGAAAGTGAGGCCGCAAGTCAGCCCTTCCGGGCTGCCTCTCCCGCCGATCAACGAGATCTCGATTATCTGCTGTGCAATGTTCCTCCCTTCGAATGCCACCGAAAAGTGTCTCCGAATCAGAAGTGAGAACTTGTCCATCGAGGTTATCCGATAGATGATCAGTGGTGGGTGCGGCGGTTGACGCCGCTTTCCGTTTGGGTCCCCGCTTTCTTAATCTTCCGATGAAAAAATTCCCCCGGTTCCTCGTCTCCATACTTGTCTTGAGGCTCGGCTTCCTTCTTCACGCACAAGTTGCGGGGACACTCGATGCCGGATTCAATCCTATCTTGAACGGCACCTTCCCGCCCAACATCAATGCGACTCCGGTGCAACCGGACGGGAAAATCTTGATCGGGGGGGCCTTTAGCAGCGTGAACGGCACGCCGCGCACCAACATTGCACGGCTCAATGCGAATGGTTCCTTGGACACTAATTTCAGCTTTAGCTACATGTACACCGGCGAGGCGGCCAGATTTGTAACTGTGCAGGCAGACGGGAAGGCCATAATGGGGTTTTTAAATGGGTTCAGACGATTCAATGTAGATGCCACACCGGATATTGGTCAGGTAACCGACACAAATGGCACCGTTCATTGTATGGTTCTGCAGCCGGACGGGAAGATTCTGATTGGAGGAAACTTTAGCAGTATAGGCGGACAGCCACGCGAAGGCATCGCTCGAATCAATGCGAATGGCACCGTGGAAGACACGTCCACCTTCAACATCGGCACTGGAGTGGTTCACCTCTCTACTGGAGGGGGTGGTGTCCACAGCATGGCATTGCAGCCGGACGGGAAAATCCTGATCGGGGGCATTTTCACGACCGTGAACGGCCTGTCGAGAAACTACATAGCGAGACTGCTTCCGGATGGGACCGTGGAGGACACGACCACTTTCAATACCGGTGCTGGTCCGAATACCTACATTAGGGCAATCTCCATTCAAGCAGACGGAAAGATCCTGATCGGGGGCGATTTCACCACCGTGAACGGCCTGCCGCGCAAGTGCCTAGCGCGGCTTCTTTCAGACGGCACCGTGGAAAGCACTGCCACCTTCGATCCCGGCACCGGCCCGAATGGAAGCAGCAACAATGGCGTCTATGGATTGGCAGTCCAGGTGGATGGCAGAATTCTCATCGGAGGCGGATTCACGAGTGTAAATGGTCTGCCACGTACCCGCATTGCGCGGCTTCTTCAGGACGGTACGGTCGAGGACGTGGCCACTTTTAATCCCGGGACAGGCGCGAATGACCGGGTATATGGTCTGGCGCTGCAAGCAGACGGCAGGGTTCTCGTTGGAGGCTACTTCACAACCATGAACGGCCAGCCGCGAAAAGGCATCGCGCGACTTACCAACGACTTGGTTTCTCAGACTCTAACCGTTCCCAGCAGCACACGGGTGCGATGGATGCGCAGCGGCGCAGCACCGGAGGTGCAAGAGGTAACCTTTGAGTTGTCAACCAACGGTGGTGCGAACTGGAGCCCGCTGGGTGAAGGTGCCCGCGTCGCGGGTGGGTGGGAAAGTGCCGGTCTGAATCTGCCCGCCAGCGGCTCGATCCGTGCGAGAGGCAGGGCGAACGGAGGTTACCACTGCGCCAGTTCCGGTCTGGTCGAACAGGTAACTGCATTCACCAATCTCACGCCTTTCTCGCAATGGAAATTTACCCAACTGGGCGACGCGAATGTCTCCGACTTCGGCGACACCGACTTCGACGGCCTCGTCCACCTCGCCGAATACGCGCTGAACCTTTCCCCCACCGCGCCCAGCCTGCCGCCGCCCGCCGAGCGCCACCTTTACGCCGAAGGCGAACGGCTGCGGATGTCCTTCACGCGCGACCCGGCGCGTAACGACGTGACGCTGGAAGTGCAGTCCGCCGACGGTCCCGCCGGTCCGTGGACGACGATCGCGGCGAGCACGCTCGGCGGCGTCACCATCGGCCCCGGCTACGTCGGCGGCGATGACGCGACGCCCGGCCTCAAGACCGTGGAGGTGCGCGACACGGTGGACATTTCCCCGACGGCTCCTTCGCGCTACCTGCGGGTGAAGGTGACGCACTGAACCTGGCCGCTAACTCGTCTCCGCCTTCACCACCTTGCGCGCTTCGGCGACGAGGAGGTTGCAGGCTTCGTATGAGAAAGGGTCAGTCCGCGTATGAGAAAGGGTCAGTCCGTGCATATGTGCAAAAGCCACATTCGCTCGCGTCATCGAATTGCTACCATCGCCTAAACCTCAGTTTTCCTGCACCTATGCACGGACGGCCCCGAATGGCCTGAAAGCCAAAGGCCAAACGCCTGAATGGAACTCGGAAAGCCGTGGGCGGGAAAACCGCCTGCACGGTTTGATGAGGGGTCGGAAGCGAAAGCGGCCGCGCAGCCAAAGTGCTTGCCCCCGCGAACGCTTCTCGCCT
>JANLQB010000051.1:0-1532 GCA_031367565.1 Verrucomicrobiota bacterium | reverse complement strand
CGCGATCCCCGAGGCGTAAAGCGCCGCCTCGGAACTCACCTCACCGCGCTCGGCTGCCCCGGCGTCATCCCGAAGAACCCGCGTGGACGATAAAACGCGGCGGACTTTTTCAGCCCGCGCACAAGCAGCGCAAAACCGGCGACGCCCGACACCACGCCGACGACGGCGAAGATCGCGGTGTGGGCTTGGAGAAAGGAAAGGGTGACGGAGGGAATCATCACGAAGAGCATCAGCACGAAGATGCGCGCGGTGGAGGCGATGTGCAGCAGTGCGGCGAGGGCGAGCGTGGCCCAACCGCACATGACGAGCGCGTAGGCTGCAAAATTCATCCACAGCGGAAGCGCGGGATCGCCCATGCGGCACCACAGCGCGGCGAAGGCGGCGCACGTGAGGGCAGCGGTCCACGAAATGAGCGAGAGCAGGACGGCAAGGCGCGGCGTCGAAAGTGGGAGTACCCGGAGGCCGCGCATCCCGATGGCTTCGGTCATCATCCCACCCATGAGCAGTCCCATCATGACGACCTGCATCACGAGCGCGGGATTATTCGCGGGCACGTTTGACCCATGCGCCCCCAGCATCCAGCGCATGACGACGGTCTGGATTCCGGCGATTGCGATTAAAATGAGCCCGATGCGCCCCGCGAAATTCAGCACATAGAGCGGCACGCCCGTTAGTCCGCCGACGACGGTTCCCGGCTGCGCATCGGCCTGCGGCCTTGCTTTCACGGTGGTCGCAAACATCCGCCGCTGCACCAGTTCCTCTGCGCTGAAGTAGGAGAGCGCGACGAAAACCGGCGCAGCCACGAAGATCGCCCAATGCCATCCCACGATGGCGGCGGGTGTGCGCGGGAGGTTTGGCAAAAGGAACGCGACGCCCGGCATCGAGATTCCCCACAGCAGACCGAAGAGTCCCTGCTGCACATTTTCCGCGAGGTTTTCGGGAGGGCGTGTCGGTGCCCATTGCAGGAGAAAAAAGCAGAAGCCGGCGTAGCCCAGCGCGACCCATGCTTGAATGCTCGCCGAGAACCACGGCGCGGGCGCTTTGCTGAATGAGGCGATCGGCGCGGCGAAATGCGGGACACTTTGCGGCGGGATTTCCAGGCGTGGCTGCGCTTCGAGGGGAAGGGGCACGGCGATCTCCGACGGCGTGACCGGCTTCAAAAACCGCGGGTTTCCCAACGGATTGAACTGCTGAAAAAGGATCACGCCGATCGCGAGCACGGGCACCGAGAGCAGCGGCAGCAGCGGCACGCCGACAAACCACCAAGTGCGCGCTTGCTCCAGCCGGGTGACCGGCAGCGGCCGGACGGCGCGGAAGACTCCACGCTGTGCATCGAGCAGCAGCGCGATGACGGCGGCGGGCGCGAAGACGAAGGGCAGGCCCGCGACGCTGCTCGCGATGGAAACCAGTAGCGCGATGACGAAGAGCCACTTCCAGCGGCGGAGGAAATCGAGGATGAGAATTTTCATGGCGCGTTATTTCGTGAGCGCGAGGAAAAGTTCTTCGAGCGTGAGCGCCTGCGTCTGCACATC
>JANLQB010000015.1:0-2663 GCA_031367565.1 Verrucomicrobiota bacterium | reverse complement strand
ATCGCTGGCGAAAAGCTCGGCGCTGTAGCCGCTGGTGTAGATGACTTTGAGGTCGGGCACTTCTCCTTGAAGCCGCTGTGCGAGGTCGAGACCGTTGGCGCTTCCGGGCATCACCATGTCGGTGAGCAGCAGGTCGATGTTATCCCGCTCATCGCGCCAGACTGCAAAGGCGCGCTCGGCGTTCTCGGCTTCGAGGACGCGGTAGTCGTGATGCAGCAGCACATCTTTCACGAACGAACGGACGGCGGGATCGTCTTCCGCGACGAGGATGGTCTGGCCACTGGCAAAAAGTTTTTCAGGTTCCGGTGACGGAGGTGGCGCGATGTTTTCCTGCGGACTGACGGGCAGGAAAACAAGGAAGGAAGAGCCTTCGCCGTGCTTGGTCGTGACTTTGATCCAACCCTCGTGCTGATGCACGATGCCGTGGACGGTGGCGAGGCCCATGCCGGTGCCCTGGCTTTGTTCTTTCGTCGTAAAGAATGGCTCGAAAATCCGGGCGCGCGTGGGCTCATCCATGCCCGCGCCGGTATCGCTCACGCGCAGGCAGACGAAGTCTCCGGCGCGCGCATCCGAGCCGGCTTCGCAGTCGGAGGCGGGGACGGTTTCGGCAATTGTGGAGATGAAAATTTCGCCGCCTTTCGGCATCGCATCGCGAGCGTTGAGCACGAGATTCATGAGGACCTGCTCGATGCTCGTCTGATCGGCGAAGATCATCGGGAGATCGTTGGAGAGTTCACAGCGCAGCGCCACGTTTTCGCTGAGCAACCGGCGCAGCATGGCGGCGAGATCGCGGATGATCGCGCTGAGGCTGAGCAGGCGCGGGCGCATGATCTGGCGTCGGCTGAAGGCGAGGAGCTGGCGCGTGAGATTTGCGGCGCGCTCGGCGGCCTGCTCGATTTGCGTGAAGGATTCCGCGACTTCGGCGGGTAGCTCGGGCATGCCGAGTTGCAGGCTCGCGTGGCCTTCGATGATCGTCAGCACGTTATTAAAATCGTGCGCGATTCCGGCGGCGAGCTGGCCCACGGCGTCCATTTTTTGCGAATGGCGGAGCTGCTCTTCGAGCCGGAGCCGCTCGGAAATATCCTGCGCGAGCAGCAGCACATGCGGCTCCCCGCCGAGCATGATGTGCTCGAATGAAACCAGCGCCTGCCGCACTTCACCACTGCGCGTGCGAATCTGCGTCTCCGCATTTCGGACGGGTCGTCCTTCGTGGAGATCGGCGGGAATGGCGGGCGGGAAATCAAGTCCGAGCCGGACTTCGCCGGGCGTTTGACCGATGAGCTCATCGCGCGGAATGCCGGCCATGATGGCGAAAGCCTCGTTCACATCGACGAAGATGGAGTCATCGAGCGTCTGGATGGCGAGGCCGACCGGGCTGGCGTTGAACGCTTTTCCGAAACGCTCTTCGGACCGCCGCAGCTCGTCGTTCGCGGCGCGCAGATGCAGCGTGCGCTGCGCCACGCGGCGGTCGAGTTCTTCGACGTGACGCTGCACTTCGCGCGCGGAATTCCACTTGCTGGTGAGCGCATGCGCGAGGTGAAGGACCTCGATGTTGTCGAACGGTTTTTTGAGAATGATCAGCTTGTCATTGATGCCGAGCCGCGCGGCCATTTTTTCCCACGAGTAGTCGGAGTAGGCGGTGCAAAGGACGACTTGCAGCGCGGGGTCGATATTCCAGAGATGTTCGATCGTCTCGATGCCATCCCAGCCGGGCGGCATGCGCACATCGACGAAGGCCATCGCGTAAGGACTCTTCGCTTTCAGCGCGGCGGTCACTTTTTCGAGCGCTTCGCGGCCTTGCAGGGCGGAGTCGATTTGAAATGCGTCCGCATCGACGGTCATCACCGCGACGCCGAGCAGGATTAACTCAGCGTATTCTATCGTTTCGTTTCGTTGCTTCGAGGCGTTCAGGATTTTTCGGAAATCCTCGTGGATCGCCGGGTTGTCATCGACGAGCAGGATGCGGTGGTTGACGGGTTCGTTCATGCGTCGGCGACGGGCAGTTCGAGGGTGAAAGTCGCGCCATGTCCGGAGCCGGCGCTGTGTGCGGAAAGAGAGCCTCCCATCTGTTGCGCCGCGAGGGAGGCTGTGTGCAGGCCGAAGCCGTGCCCGTGCTCGCGCGTGGTGAAGCCACGGGAGAAAATGCGCGGGAGATTTTCCGCGGCGATGCCGTTGCCGTTATCCGTGAAGATGGCCTGCACGAAGCGCGGATCCTGGCGGCGAACGATGATGGTGAGAAGGCGATCTTCCGGGTTCGCGTCTTCGATCGCTTCTCGCGCGTTGCGGATCAGATTCACGAAGATTTGCAGTGCAAGATGACGGTCTGCGTTCACCGGCGGGACATCGTGAAAATTCCGCGCTATCGTGATTGCGCTGCTTTTGAGGTTCACATGCTTCATGCGGAGCGCATCGTCGATCAAGGACGCGAGCGGCAGCGGTTCGATGATCCCGAAGACGCGCGCGTGGTCCTGCTGCGTGGCCACGATGTCTTTGATGTGGTCGATGTTCTTTTGCAACGAGGCCAGTTCGGCCACGGCCTCGGCGCGCTCGGCGGCGAGTTGGGCGCTGACTTCCGCGAGGTAAAGCGGGATCACTTTTCCCTTGGGATCGTTTGCGAGATATTCCGCAAGCGTGCGGGCATCCTGTCCGCGCAAAAGATTCGC
>JANLQB010000011.1:0-2802 GCA_031367565.1 Verrucomicrobiota bacterium | reverse complement strand
CAGCTTTGGGGCGATTTGCCGGAGGCGGCGATCGTCTCGGCGGACGCGGCGCTGCATTTGGACAAGGATTCTGCGGCGGCGTTTTACGTGCGTGCTTGCGCGCAGGCGCGGCTCGGGCGGGCTTCGGAGGCGGTGAAGGATTTTCAGCAGTCGATCCGGCTCGAACCGCGCGTGGGCGCGGCGCATTTCCAACTCGGCCACGCGTATCTCGCGCTCGCGCAAAATGTGGAGGCGGCGGCGGAGTTTCGCGAGACGGTGAAGCTGGAGCCGGAGCATCGCGCGGCGCATTACGGGCTGTCGCAGGCACTCACGCGGTTGGGCGAGGCGGAGGAGGCGGCGAAGGAGCTGGCGCGGCATCAGGAACTGACGGCGGGCCAGTTGTCATCGATGAATAGCGCGACGTTTTTTGAGAAGTGTGCGCACACGGTGATGCTGCTGCCCGCGGTCGAGGCGGAGGAGCCGGCGGCGGAGGGGATTTCGGTGACGTTCAACGATGGGACGGCGGATTTTTTTGACGGGGAAACTTTTCGCGGCCCGGCGGGCGTCATTGATCCCGAGGGGAAATTTCAGCACGGCCTGATCGCGTTCGATGAATCGGGAATCCGCGTGCTGAAAAACAGCGGCGGAAAACTCAAGGCGGTCGGCGAGCCGCTTCCCGCCTTGCCCGGCGCGCGTTACACGAAATGCCTCATCGGCGATTTGAACAACGATCACATCGACGACGCGGTGCTGCTTTCCGACAAAGGCGCGCAAGTGCTGAGCATCGCGGCGGATGGCGCGCTGAAGGACATCACGCGCTCCGCGCGGCTCGGTTTGCTCGTGGCGCGGAGCGGGGCGCTGGTCGATTTCGATTTCACGGGAAAGCTCGGTCTCGCCGCGGTGACGACGAACGGCTCGGTGAAAATTTTTCGCAACGAAGGGCCGGGGCGTTTTGGCGACGTCACGATGAAGTATCCGCAACTGCTCACCCTTTCCGGCGCGGAGGATATTCTGGCGGACGATTGGGATGGCGACGACCGGCCCGATCTTTTCATCGGGCGCGGGCATCTCGCTCCGTTTTTGCACGGGAATAAACCGCGCGCCGCCGAGGAAGCGCCTGCCGCGCCGGCAAATTGGGCGGAAGGCGGCGTGATCACCGTTGGCGATTTGGACAACGATTTCCGCACCGATCTCATCGCGAGCGGGCCGGATGGAATCGAGTGCTTTTTCGGCGGCGGCGAGCGGCGGGCGGTGATCGCGAAAGGCGACCAAAACGTGACGAGTCTCGCGCTCGTGGATTTTGACAATGACGGCTGGCTCGACGTAATCGCCGCGGGTGGAAACGGGCTGCGCGTCTGGCGAAATCTCGGGAGGGCGGGCTTCCGCGACGTGACGGATGCGCTGCACTTGAAACCCGGCGCGGTCGTGCGCGTGACGGCGGCGGATTTCGACAATGACGGCGACAGCGATCTGCTCGTGGAGATGGCGACGGGCGAATTGCGGATGCTGCGCAACGACGGCGGCAACGCGAATTTTCAGATGAAATTCCGCCTGCCCGGCAAACGCTCGAACGCGACCGGACTCGGCACGCGCGTGGAGCTGCGCGCGGGCGGTTGGAAGACGATCCGAACGATGCGCTCGCTGCCGATGGAGATTGGCGTGGGCAAACACAAAACGATCGACACCGTGCGGCTGCACTGGACGGATTTGCTCGCAAATTTCGGCACCGCCGACGCCGATCCCGCAAAGCCGCTCGTGATCTCCGAACTCGAACTCCCGACTGGCTCCTGCCCGAATCTTTACGCGTGGGATGGAAAGCAATTCCGCTTCGTCACCGACTTCCTCGGCACCGCGCCGCTCGGGCTTCCGCTCAGCGATTCCAGGCTGATCGAGGCGGACACGGAGGAGTTGATCCGCATCGGCAACGATGTGGATTTTCCGCCGAAGAACGGCGCATTTTCGATCGCGGTCACTTCGGAGCTGCGCGAAGTGCTTTACCTTGATGAAGCGAAGCTGCTCGTGGTCGATCATCCGCCGGGAACCGAAGTGCATTCGACGAGCAAACTGCGACCCGGCAAACCGTTTCCCGCGCCGGAACTCGTGCAGCTTTCCGGAAGACGCGCGCTGCTGAGTGCGAAGCGAAGCGATGGCCAGGACGTGACGGCGGCGATGAAAGAAGCGGACGGGAAAATGATTTCGCCCGTGGCGCTGCGCGTGCCGCAATTGCGCGGGCTCGCGGAGCCGTGGAGCGTCGATCTCGATTTCGGCCGGATCGACAACGTGAAAGCACCCGTGCTCGTGCTCACGGGCTGGCTGCGTTTCGGCGGCGGCATGGCGAATATCGCGGGCTCGCACAACCCGGATTTGCCGTTCCCATTTCCCCAGCTCGAAGCGGAAACCGGCGAGGGACATTGGCAAAAAATCGACGTGCTCGTGGGCGCGCCCGCAGGTAAGACGAAGACGATCATGGTCGATCTCGTGGGGAAAATCCCGGCAGGCACGCAGCGGCTGCGCGTGTCCACGGCGTTCGAGATTTACTGGGATCGCATCGCGCTTTTTTCGAGCGACAGCGCGGCTCTACAGGCGACGACGCTCGCGGCAGCGCGGGCCGATCTGCACTGGCACGGCTTCGGGGAATTTGAGGAGCTGCCCGCCGATCAACCGCTGACGCCGAGCCACGATCGCGTGCGCCAGAACGCGCCGTGGCGCATCACGCCGAGCGGCTGGTGTACGCGCTACGGCGACGTGAAACCGCTCATCGGCTCCCGCGACGAAGCGCTCGCGCTGCTGAATGGCGGCGACGAAATCACGATGGATTTCCCC
>JANLQB010000010.1:0-3636 GCA_031367565.1 Verrucomicrobiota bacterium | reverse complement strand
CTCACGATCGGTCGTTAATCGAAACTTTTATGCGCATCGGTTCGCTTCCCATTCCGCAGCCGCAGGAGCTTCAGCAGATGCTCGATGCTTCGCGCGTCGGAAAAGCGGACGCTGGAATCTCCACGGCGGGCACCGGCTCCGCGAAGCCTCAATTCTCCAGCCTTCTCGAAAGTGCCGTCGCCGAAGTGAGCGACAAGATGAAGGCGGCGGACACGGAGAAGACGAAACTTTTCACCGGCGAAACCAACAATCTGCATCAGGCGATGATCTCGATGCAGGAAGCGAGCGTCGCCTTCTCGCTGATGGTCGAGGTGCGCAACAAACTCGTCGAGAGCTATCAGGAAATCATGCGCATGCAGGTCTGAGGCACCCACCACCTTTTTGAATCACCCGGATGAAAGCATTTCTCCAACAACTCACCCAGCTCTGGAAACAACTCGGCCTGAATCAGCGCGTGACGCTCGGCGTCGCCACGGTCGGTGTCATCGCGGGGCTGGTCGGCCTCGTCGTCTGGTCGCACCGCTCGCAGATGCAGCTCCTCTACGGACGGCTCGGCGAGAAGGACATCACCGAAGTCCTCACTGCCGTGCAGGCTGCGGGCGTCCAATATGAGATCGGGACTGGCGGCAATTCCGTCTATGTCCCGAGCGACCAAGTCCACAAATTGCGCATGGCCCTCGCGGCGAAAGGCGTGCCCGCCGGCGAAGGTGTCGGTTTTGAAATCTTCGACCGCGCGAATTTCGGCATCAGCGATTTCGTGCAGCGCACTAATTTCGTCCGCGCGCTTCAGGGCGAACTTTCGCGCACGATCTCGCAATTGAACGGCGTGCAGAACGCTCGCGTCCTGATCGTCGTTCCAGAAAATCGACTACTCTTCTCGGACGTAAAAGCAAAGCCGACGGCCTCCGTTTTCATCGAAGGAAACATCGGCACCGAATCGGTGAACTCGATCCGTTTCCTCGTGGCGAATGCCGTCGAGGGCTTGCGCACCGATGATGTCGCAGTGATCGATCATCGGGGAAACGTCCTGACCGAAGGACTGAAGGACGATCCCACACTCGGCACCGCGTCGAGTCAGATGAAGCTCCGCAAAAGCGTGGAGGATTATTTTTCCAACAAGGTGGAAACGATGTTGGCGAAAGTCCTCGGGCCGGGCAGCGCGGTCGTCCGCGTCTCAGCCGATCTTGATGTGGAAAGCAGCACACGCACGGAGGAGAAATTCGATCCAGACGGACAGGTGCTCCGCACGGATACCTCGACCGAGGACACGACGGTTACGAATGAATCCGACGCTTCGAAGGCCGGAAGCGTCGGCGTCTCTTCCAACACACCGCCGCCGAACGGCGCGGATGCCAATGGGAAAGGCCCCGGAAAAAGCAGCGAACAGATTCGTAAAAACAAGTCACTCAACTACGAGATCAATCACACGACGCTGAGCAGCGTGCGCGCGCCGGGAACCGTCTCGCGCGTGACGGCGGCCGTGTTCGTCGCGAGCAAAGCCACGCCGCGCACACCGGCGGAAATGGATTCGCTGCGCAAGATGGTCGTGAATGCGCTCGGCGTAAAAGCAGCCGATGACAAAGAGGCCGCCAAGATCGTTTCGATGGAAGAAGTCGCCTTCGACAATCCGCCCACGCAGAAAGCCGGCATCCTCGACATGGCAATGCGCAACACCGATCTCATGAAGAACGGCTTCGCAATTCTCGTCGCGGTCGTGCTGATCCTCTTCTTCCTGCGCATGGTGAAGAAGGCGAAGCCGGACGAAATCCCGATCGAAGTTTTCTCACCGATCGGTGCGCGAGCGAACGCGGATACGGCACCGCAGCAGGTCTCCGTGGAATTGCTCAACGAGATGATCCGCCAAAAACCCGAGAACGTCGGCGCGGCGTTGCGCGACTGGATGTCCACGAACGGGAACAACTAAATGCCGATCGAATACGACAAACTCACCCGCATCCAAAAGACCGCCGCGTTCCTCGTCACGATCGGCCTCGATTCTGCATCGGAGGTGATGAAGCACCTCGACAACTCGCAACTCGAGCTCATCTGCCGCGAAATCGCGACGCTGCAAGTCATCGATCCCGGCGTACAGAAAGAAATCGTCAAAGAATTTGCCGGCGTGATTTCCAACGGACTCGGCACGGCGCTCGGCGGTATCGGCTATGCGCAGGCGGCGCTGGATCGTGCGAAAGGCGGCTTCGCCGCGAGTGCAATTTTGAATCGCTCTTCACCCGGCCCACGCAACGGCGTCGGCGAGGAAATTCGCCAGATGGAAGGTCGGCAGGTTCTCAATCTCGTGAAGGCCGAGCAGCCACAGACGGTCGCGTTCATCCTCTCGTGCATGGACGTTCCGAAGGCGGCGGAGCTTTTGAAAATGCTCGGGACGGAGATGCGCGAGGAAGTGCTCGAACGGCTCGGCGGCATGGAAGGAACTTCGCCGGACAGCATTCAAAAGGTCTCCGAAAACCTTTACCGGCGTTTCGATCGTCGCGCGATGGAGCAAGGCGTCCACCAAAGCGGTGGTGCTGCGGCGTGCGCTGGAATTTTGAACGCGATGGACAAGGAATCGCGGAAGACACTTCTCGTGAAACTGGAAGAGCGGAATGCGGAACTCGGCGCAGCGATTCGCAAAATCGTTTTCAGTTTCGAGGACATCGTGCGCCTTTCTCAAGCGGATCGTCAGCGCATCATGCGCGAGGTGGATACGGCAGATCTCGTCCCGGCGCTCAAGTCGGTGAAGCTCGCCGTTTCGGAAGCGGTGCTGAGCTGTATGTCGAAACGCGCGGCGGAGTCGCTGCGGGAGGAAATCGACATGCTGCCGACGCCACGCGCGAAGGACGTGGACGCGGCGCAGGATCGCATCATCGCAGTCATCCGTCGGCTGGAAGAGGCCGAAGAAATCACGCTCGATACCGAGGAGGAACCGGCCAGTGCTTGAGTCCATCCGACTGCATGCTTCGCCAAAAAGAATCGCTCTCGCGGGCGTGCGATCTAAAGCCGCCTTTACCGAAGACGCGGTGGAAGCCGCGCGCCGGGAAGGATACCGGCGCGGCACTGAGGAGGCGACGCGCCTCATCGAAAAGCAGATGATCGAGCAGCGCTCCGAAATGGTCGCGCTGCAATCCAAAACCTTCGCTGCCGTCGCGCAGCAGCAGGAATTGCTCACGCAGCAAATGCACGAAGTCGTGCCCGCGCTGGTACTGGAGGCCGTCGCCCGGGTGCTCGCGGATGCGGAGTTCGATCGCGAAACGATCCTCCGCATTGCGAACGACCTTCTCTCCGAAGTCGCGAGTGGCCGCGAAGAAGTGGAGCTGCAACTCGCGCCACGCGATCTCGAATTGATCGCGGGCTACGAAGACGGATTCCGCGAAAAGCATCCCGCGATCACCTTCCACGCGAACCCCGAACTGCGCACGGGCGACTGCAAAATTTTGAGCCGCTTCGGATTCATCGATGGGCGGCTCAGCACGAAGCTCCGCGCATTGGAGGGATTCCTCACATGATCGCCGCGACTCCATCGCGCGCCGGCGCAGAAATGCTCGCACACTTTCGCATGCTGCTGAATGCAGAGCGCCCCGTGCGCCGCGTGGGCCGCGTGCTCCGCATCACCGGACTCATCATCGAATCCGAAGGGCC
>JANLQB010000988.1:0-2926 GCA_031367565.1 Verrucomicrobiota bacterium | reverse complement strand
AGCTCGGGCCGGTGCAAATAGCCCTGCGCCACGCCTGCGCCGCCGACATACACTTCGCCCGCGACACCGATGGGCACCGGTTGCATTTGGGGATCGAGCACGCGGATGCTGAGATCGGGAATCGGCACGCCGATGACGCTGCCCGCTGTCGTGTCGCGCGCGGTCAGGGGGCGGTAGGTGACATGAACGGTCGTCTCGGTGATGCCGTACATATTGACGAGCTGCGGACGCGAATCGCCGTGCCGGTTGAACCACGGTTGGAGGCTCGCCATTTCCAGCGCTTCGCCGCCGAAGATGAGGTAACGCAGCGCGAGCGGATCGGCGGAGTTTTCATCTGCGTGAATGAGCTGGCGGAACGCAGACGGCGTCTGGTTCAGCACGGTTACTTTTTCATCGGCGAGCAATTTCCGAAACGCTTCCGGCGACCGGCTGGTGAGGAATGGCACCACGACGAGCCGCCCGCCGTGCAGCAGCGCACCCCAGATTTCCCATACGGAAAAGTCGAACGCCGGCGAGTGAAACATCGTCCAGACATCGCGCTCATCGAAGCGGAACCACGCCTCCGTCGCGGTGAAAAGTCGCGCGACGTGGCGATGCGTGAGGCAGCAACCCTTTGGCTGACCGGTCGAGCCCGACGTGTAGATGACGTAGGCGAGACTGTCTGCGGTCGCGCCGCTCGCCGCCGGCTTCGCATCGGGAAGCGTGAGGTGATCCAGGCACACGACGCTCGCGGAATGCGCGGGGAGCGACGCGGCGATGTGCGTCTGCGTGATGATCGCGGTGACGGACGCGTCGCCGAGCATGAAGGCGATGCGCTCGCGCGGATACATGACATCGAGCGGCAGATACGCACCGCCCGCTTTCAGCACGGCGAGGATGGCGACGATCAACTCCGTGGTGCGATCGAGAAAAAGCGCGACGATTTTTTCCCGGCCAACGCCGAGGGTTTGCAGGTGCGCGGCGAGTTTCGACGACTCCACATCCAGCTCCGCATAGGTGAGCGCGTGGCCTTCGTCCGCGACGGCGACGGCGTTGGGAAAACGCGCAGCCGCTTTCGCGAAGAGACGCGGCAACGTGTCATTGCTGGCAAACGCGGGCGGCTCGGGATTCCACTCGGTGAGCAGTTGCGCGCGTTCGGCGGGATCGAGGATCGGCAGACGGGAAAGCCGCGTGTTCGGTTCCGCGACCGCGCCTCGCAGGAGAAGTTCGAGGCTGTTGAGGAATCGGTCGATGGTCGCGGCGTCGAAGAGGTCCGTGCTGTATTCGAGCTGCGTGCGCGTCTTTTCAGCGGATTCGACGATCGTGAGCGTCAGGTCGAATTTCGCGGTGGTGCCTGGGATGTGCACGGGCTCGATTGTGAGGTCGGCCAGCTTCGGCATTTCCGTGTCGGCCTTTTCCAGCACGAAGGCGATTTGGAAAATGGGCTGGTGGCTGAGATGGCGCGCGGGATTCAGATCCTCGACGACTTTTTCAAACGGCACGTCCTGATGCTCGAACGCCTCCAGCGTCGTCGCGCGGACGCGGTGCAGGATTTCGCGAAAAGTCGGGTCGCCCACGAGATCGGTGCGGAGCGCGAGCAGGTTCACGAAAAAGCCGATGAGGCCTTCCGTCTCAATGCGCGAGCGCTGGGCGATCGGCGAGCCGATGCAGATGTCGCACTCGCCGCAATAGCGTGCGAGCAGCGCCTTGAAGCTGGCGAGCAGCAGCATGAAAAGCGTCGCGCCTTCATCGCGGGCGAGGTGGCGCAGTTGCGCGGTGAGATCAAGCGGGAGTTCGCGCGACCGCGTCGCGCCGCGAAAGCTCTGCTGCGCGGGACGCGGACGGTCAATCGGGAGCGCGAGCGGCGGACGATCGCCAGAGAGTTGTCCGCGCCAGTAGGCGAGCTGCGCCTGCATCTGGCTGCGCGCAAAAGCCTCGCGCTGCCAGTGCGCGTAGTCGCCAAACTGAATCGGCAACTCGGCCAGCGGACTCGGACGCCCTTCGCTGAAGGCGGTGTAAAGCGCCGCGAACTCGCGGGTGAAAACGGACTGCGACCAGCCATCGAATGCGATGTGGTGCCATGCGAGCAGCAGCGCGTGATCGGTTTCACCGAAACGTGCGAGCACGGCCCGAGTCATTGGTCCACTGGCGAGATCGAAGGGGCGCGCTGCTTCGCTCGCGGCGAGTTCATCAAGGTTGCTTGCGCTCGTTTCCACGACGCGGAGCGTGCGCGGGAGATGCGGCATCGCGAGCTGCACGAGATCCCCGCGTGCGTCGCGTTCGATGCGGGTGCGCAGGATTTCGTGGCGGCGCGAGATTTCGTTCAGACTGCGCTCCATCGCCGCGACCTCCAGCGGACCCGTGATCCGCCAGCACAGCTCGATGTTGTAAGTCGCGAGGCCAGGCGCGATTTGATCGAGAATCCAGAGCGGCTCTTGTGAAAACGAAAGTGGTGAACCCGCGCTCCGATCGGTCTGCGGGATGCCGTCTTCGGTTTCACTTTCGTGGCGCAAGGTCTCCAGGAGTTCGCTCTTTCGCGCGCCTATTTTCGCACGCAACTCGGGGGTGAGAGCGCCCGTCGGCGCGCTGAAGCGCAAGTTGTCGCCCTCGCGCCAAAGCGTGATGTCGCGACTGCGCAGCTCGGACAGTAAATCGTTCACAGCACGCCCTCCTCGCGCTCGCCCGCCGTCACGGCTTCACCGCTCTGCTGCCGCACCGCGCCGATCAGCCCCGCGATCGTCGGCTGCGCAAACATGTGATGCAGATTCAGGCCGGGCAGCACGGTGCCTCGCAGTCGGGCCACGACTTGCATCGCGGTGAGCGAGTGCCCGCCGATCGCGAAAAAGTCATCGTGAATACTCACCCGTGGGAGCTTTAACACCTGCTGCCAGATTTCCGCGACGCGATTTTCCGTGGCATCGCGCGGGGCGATGAATTCCGCATTCGC
>JANLQB010000660.1:0-6067 GCA_031367565.1 Verrucomicrobiota bacterium | reverse complement strand
TCCGAATCCGATGCGTGATTGGCAGTCTTTGCAACGTTCGTTAGCGTCGGCTCCGCAGGGCCACTTTCTCACTCTTTCGCCGTCTCTCGCAGGCGCCCATCAATCCGGGCGCGAAGCCCGTCGCGCGGCATTTCGAGGTCGCGGATTTTTCCCAGGGACCGATCGCGAGCGCGGATGCGGCACCGGCGGATGCGCTGCGGCTTGATGAGAAATTGCGGCAGGCGTATTTCTGGATCGTCAATACCGCGATCATCTCGCCGCACGACGATCTGGAATTCAACGAAGGGCTGCCGCAGGTCTTCAAACTCGGCGATTCACAGAGTATGCTGGGTATCTGCGCGAACTCGGATCTCGCCCAATCCCATTCACCCTCGCCTCGGGAACTCGGTCCGAGCGCCTCGCCGTCATCCGCGCTGCAATTCAACATTGAGCTTCCACCCGCGCTCCGTAGCGTGACCGCTCTTCGCGAAAACCGCCCCAACTCCATTGTCCCGCTACTTCGAAATCTACTGGCTCATGATCCGCAACTCGCTGATCCGCGAGATGAGTTTTAAGGCGAATTTTCTTCTCTGGATCGTCGTCGAGTTTCTGTGGTTCATCGGGCAGATGGTTTTCCTCGAAGTGCTTTTCGGCCATGTCGATCGGCTCGGCGATTGGTCTAAGTGGGAGTGCGTGCTGCTCGTCGGCACGCACCAAATCGCGGCGCAGATATTTCAGGGACTCTTTTACGTCAATCTTGCGGAGCTGCCCGATCTCATTCGCACGGGCCGACTCGATCTCATGCTGCTGTTGCCCGTCGATTCACAATTCGCCGTGTCCACGCGGAAATTCGGCATGGATAACATGGTGAACGCGCTCGTCGGCGTCGCGATCGTGGTATTTTCGCTTTGGAAGCTGGGCGTCGTCCCGCGTCCGCAGCAGGTCGCGCTTTTCTCCGTCGGCATCGCGCTGGGCGTGGGCGTCCATTATTCCGTGATGTTTGGCCTCGCGACCGGTGCGATCTGGATCATGCGGGCGCAGGGTTTGATCTATGGCTATTTCAATGTCTTCAACATCGCGCGCTACCCGGCGTCGGTCTTTCGCGGCGCGTTTAAGTTCATCTTCAGCTTCATCATCCCCGTGATCCTCGTCGCAAACGTCCCGGCGCGGGCGCTCGCACGCTCGCTCGAATCGCCGTGGGCGGGACTCGCGCAATTGGCTGGGGCGACGGTTTTCGTCGTCCTGGCGACGCGCGGATTCTGGCATTTCGCGCTGCGCCGCTACTCGAGTGCGAGCTCGTGAAGGTGCTGATTTTAAGCGAGTTCGGCGGCCAGTCAGCGCGTCAAAAAATGCGGGAAAATACTTCGATTTTCTCTCTTGCATGGTCATGTGATCGCCATTAACTATCCCGCCACAATTTTTCAGCGACCGCCAGGAACCGAGTTTCTCCCATCGAATATGCCCAAGTCGAAGCCCGCTAAATCTGTCGCCAAGACCAAAAAGCCCATTGTGAAAAAAGCCGATAAGCCCGAAAAAACAGACACGCCAGCAAAGGCGAGCGCAAATCCGCGCCCGGAAGCAAAGCCGGTAAAAGCGACGAAAATCCTAAAGCTAGCAAAACCTGCCAAATCCGCGAAAGCGAATGGTGCGAAGGTATCGGACGTCCGCCCGACCCGTCCGGGCGGCGTGCAGAATGCCGTCCGCCCGCCCCCTTCCACGGTGAAACTCACGCCTTTTCTCGAAAAGCAGAAGGATCGTCTCATTCATCTCCGCGATTCCATGATGGATTCCATGATGGGCGTCGCGAAGGACACGCTCCGCTCGCGTGCGGAAGGCAGTGAAGCCAGCGCGTTCGGCATGCATCAGGCCGATGCTGGCAGCGATGCCTACGATCGCGATTTTGCGCTGAGCCTGCTCTCGCAGGAGCAGGATGCGCTTTACGAAATCGAGCAGGCACTCGGCCGCATCGAACTCGGCACTTATGGCAACTGCGAAATGACGAACAAGCCGATCGCGCACGCGCGGCTTGAAGCGATCCCGTTTGCCCGCTACACCGTCGAGTGCCAGTCGCAGCTCGAAAAGCAGAACAAACATTTCAACATCAGAAAACCAGTGACCTCGCTCTTTGGGCTGACCGACGAAGAACCAGGCGAAGCAGAGGAAGAAGAACCGGTCACCGACAACAAGGAATAACCAAACCCATTTTATGGCCCAAGAATTTATCATTCTCGAATGCACCGAGGCGAAAGCCGCCGGGGTGCCCGTCTCTCGCTACATCTCGACGCGCAACAAAAAGAGCCCGAACACGCCAAACCGGCTCGAAAAAAAGAAATACAACCCGAACCTCAAGCGCCACACGCTTCATCGGGAAACGAAGTAACCAGCACCGACTTTCAACATGCAGCCGAAAACTCCACAACGCCGTTCCAACTTCCGCCGGGCCAATCGCACGATGCCGCGGCGTCGCATCGACATCGCGCTCGAAGCGATTGACTACAAGAATCCTGACATCCTCAAGCGCTTCATCACGGAGAGCGGAAAGATTCTCCCGCGTCGCATGACGGGAATGCCTGCGCATTTCCATCGCAAGATCACCCGCGAGATCAAAAAGTCCCGGCAAGTCCTCTTGATGGCCTAAACGGTCGCCCGAATTCTTTAAAAGGCCGCTTCCGTGAGGGAGCGGCCTTTTTGTTTCAGGTAATGCAGGTTCGCAAAATATGACCATCCGCTGAGTTGACGGATCGCTTTCACCGCACTAGAAAACGCTCTCGCAAAATGAATCACTCCACCAAAGCTACCAAACGCGCCCACACGAGCATTTGCTCGATGGCAGTTCGTTTTGTCGTCTGGGCCAAGACCCAGAGCGGTGGACTGAGATTCTGATTTCCCCAAAAATCTTTCCTCAACAAACCCACCGCTGGCTAACGGCGGTGGGCTTTTTGTTTCCCGTCATTGGCCTCGGTAAAACCAAACCGAACCACATGAACCCATACCACGACACCGCGCCGCCAGCCGACCCCGGAGAGCGGCATCCCATCACCTTGCTGAGCAATCTTTACCTAGAAATCGGCCTGCCGCTCCACGAGGCAGCGCAGTCTGCCTTCGCCGATTTCGAACAGATCTTCGACGGAGCCGAAGCCGGCCTTTACGCCATATGAGCGCCAGGATGCGTGAGCCTGCGCTTGCAGGATCGGCCGTGCCAGCGAGCGAGACGCCGCCGGTCTGGCTCGTCATCACCGCGTTCGCTGCCGTCTATATTTTGTGGGGCTCCACCTATCTCGGCATCCGCGTCGCCATCGGATCCATCCCGCCGATGCTCATGGCGGGCACGCGATTCTTCACCGCCGGGGTCCTCCTCTACGGATTCATGAGAATGAGCGGCGCGCCTCGTCCGCGACTCATCCACTGGAGAAACGCCGCCGTCGTTGGCGCGCTTCTCCTCCTCATCGGAAATGGCGGCCTCACTTGGGCGGAACTCACCGTCCCGTCAAACATCGCCGCGCTCATCATCGCCAGCACGCCGCTCTGGATGATCGTTTTCGACTGGATCCGGCCCGGCGGACGTCGCCCACATCCATCCGTCTTCGCCGGACTCGTCCTCGGCTTCATCGGCGTCGGCCTCATCATTGCGAGCAAAGATCAAGCGGGCCACAACGTCGCCGCACCGCTCGGAGCCTTCGTCCTCCTCGCCGCCGCGCTCTGCTGGGCCGCCGGTTCCGTCTTCTCGCGCCACGCCACGCAATCCGAATCCGCGCTCCTCGCCGTCGCGATGCAAATGATCTCCGGCGGCGCGCTCCTGCTTCTCGCGGGATTCGTTCTCGGCGAGCACCACCGCTTCGACCTCCGCACGATCACCACCTCGTCGCGCATCGCATTTCTCTACCTGCTCATTTTCGGCTCGCTCGTTGGCTTCACCGCCTACGTCTGGCTGCTTCAGGTCAGCACCCCCGCGCGCGTTTCCACCTACGCTTTTGTCAATCCACTCATCGCAGTCATCCTCGGCCGGATCTTTCTCCACGAGACCCTGCCCGGCAGCGTCCTCGCCGCCGGCGCATTGATCGTCGCCGCGGTTGTGCTCATCACGCTTCGGAGCGGCGTGCGACATTCCTGCTGAAAAACCGCACCCATCTTTTTCGTGAGTTACCGCGAATAAACGCCACCCTCCCTTCCCATGAACACCCCGGCACTTCGCATCGCAGCAACCCTGCTCCTCTCCGCATCCCTGCCCTCCATCGCGCAGGAATCGCAGCTTTCAGCCATCGAGATCAAAAGCGGCAGCACATTTCCCGCGCGCGACACCCTCGACTGCGGGAGCGAATCCCGCCCCGACGCGAGCGCCTGCCTCGAAGGGTTAAAGTGGGCCTGCGCTCCGTTCGAAGTGCAGTGCCAGCCGGCGAGCCAAGGATTGGGCGACTGGCTCATGCGGTTCCCCACCCCGCTCCCGAGCGGCGATTCCACGAACGACCTCGTCGCCATGGAGTGGTATCAAGCCCGCGACGCCAAGGGCGAACCCGTCCGCGCCCCGGCCGTCGTCGTCGTCCATGAATCCGGTCGTGGCATGGTCGCTGGCAGGATCTTCGCGAAGGGCCTCCAATCCCACGGATTCCACACCTTCCTCATCCACCTTCCCGGTTACGGCGCACGCACCTCCGCCTTCACTGGCGATGTAAAACGCATGCTGCCCGGCCTGAAACAAGCCATCGGTGATGTCCGCCGCGCCCGCGACGCGGTGGCCTCGCTCCCCTACATCGACCGCGCCCACATCTCCCTGCAAGGCACCAGCCTGGGCGGCTTCGTCTCCGCCACCGTCGCCGGTCTTGATCGTGGATTCGAAAAATCTTTCATCCTCCTCGCCGGAGGAAACCTCGCCGAAGTCCTCCTGCACGGCGAACGCGACGCCGCCGCGATGCACCGCGATCTCGCCGCCGCAGGCATTACCGACCAGCAAATCCGTGACCTTTCACAAGTCATCGAACCCATGCGCCTCGCCCATCGTGTCGCATCCGAAAACACCTGGCTCTTTAGTGGAAAGTTGGACGAAGTCGTCCCGCCAGATTGTTCCCTAGCCTTCGCCAAAGCGGCACAACTCCGACCCGACCACCACTTTGAGCTTCCCGTCGGTCACTACACCGCCGCGATCCTTCTTCCCACGATCCTTGGAAACATCAGCGACCTTCTGAAAGGACGCCCCATGAGCAACCCGCCGCCCGGCACAGGCACCGCTCCTTCCGAATAATAAGTGCTACGGCTGGTTCAGCGCGCCGCGGATTTTTGCGTAGCCGGGTTTGATGACTTTGTAGATGAGGCGCAGGCGGTCATCGAAGGGGATGAAGGCGCTCTTGATGGAGTTGATCGTGATCTTCTCCAAATCGGCGAGCGTGAGGCCGAACTCGTCGATCGCGATTTGGAATTCCTTCGTCATGCTCGTGTTGCTCATGAGGCGGTCGTCGGTGTTGATGGTGACGCGGAAGCCGCGGTCGAAGTAGAGGCGAAACGGGTGGTCTTTCATCGTGGCGACGGAGCCGGTGTGGACGTTGCTGGAGAGACACATTTCGAGCGGGATGCGGCGGTCGAGGACGTATTGCGCGAGCGTGCCGAGCTTCACGATTTTGCCGTCGATGATCGTCATGTCATCGGTGAGGCGCGTAGCGTGGCCGAGGCGGTGCGCGCCGCAGAGTTGCAGCGCCTGCCAGATGGAGGCGACTCCGAAGGCTTCACCCGCGTGGAGCGTGCTGTTGAAATTTGCCTGCTGGATCGCGTGAAATGCTTCGACGTGTTTTTTCGGCGGATAGCCGGCTTCTTCGCCCGCGAGGTCGAAGCCGACCACGCCGCGGTAGCGGAAGTCGATGGCGAGTTCGGCGGCTTCGAGGGAGTCCGTCATGTTGCGCATTGCGCAAATGATGATGCCCCACTCGACGCCGTATTTTTCCTTACCGCGATTCAGGCCGTCGATCGCGGACTGCACGATCGCTTCATCGGTGAGCCCGCGCTCGCGGTGGAAGCAGGGCGCGAAGCGGACTTCGGCGTACACGACGCCGTCGTGAAACATGTCTTCGATGAATTCAAACGCGACGCGCTCGATGCCCGC
>JANLQB010000977.1:0-5679 GCA_031367565.1 Verrucomicrobiota bacterium | reverse complement strand
AGCGTGACCGTCTTCGCATTCGTGTCGAGCTGCGCGCCTGTGCCGCCGGAGGCGAGTGAGATTTCGAGGTTGGACGACCAGTTCGCCGTTGCCCGCACGGTGCCGCCTTTGAGCACGATGTCGTAGCTCGACAGGGCGGTCGGGTTGCTCGTCACGAGACCATTCACGCCGATGTTTAAAGTGCCGCCGTTGAGCAGCAGCTTGCTCTCTCCGCCGCCCGCGCCGCGCGTTTGCATCGTCAGGCCATTGGCGGTGAAAGTGCCGCCATTGATCGTGAGCATGCCCGAGCTGTCGATTCCGAGGACGACGAGGCCCGCGGAGCCTTCGTTGAGCGGATTTGCCGGACCGCCCGAGACCGTCACCGTGCCGCCGTTCAAGGCGTAACTGTTCTGCGCGCCGCCCGCTTGTGGCCAGTGGCCGAGTCGGAATTGATTTGAAATATTCACGTCGCCCCCGCTCTGCGTCACGTGCCCGGAAGCGCCATCCCATTCACCGAGGTGGAACGAGCTCACGTTGATCGTCGTGCCCGCGTTGATGAACGCGTTGCCGTAAGCGTTGTTGATCGGCCCGGTGCTGACGTGACCGTTGCCGATGTGCCCTTCACCGATAAAGAGCACGCCAAGATTGTAAGTCCCCGCGCCGAACGTGAAGCCACTCAAAGGATCGGCCGCCGAGCCGACGGCCATGTAGAGACGATCCGCATCGAGCGCGACGCCGGAGATGCTGCCGGTGGTGTGGACGTAAATAGTATCGCCAAAACCGCTCACCGGCACGCCGTTCGCGTCCCAGTTTGCGAGATCGTTCCAGTCGCTGGTTCCGGGGTTTCCGATCCAGATTCGCTCCGCCGCGGTGAGGCTGACGGGGAGTGTGAGGATGCCGGCGATGCCGACCGCAAGGATGCGTGGGGTTTTCATGGGGTAAAAAAACGCGGGTTGTTTTTTGCTGACGCTCGAAATCGTTGAAGCAGTCCACACGCATTCCGCCGATTCATTAGACGCCAGATTGTGAAACTACGGGGTGAACCGGACTATTTTACGGCTGGTTTTGTTCGTCTCGACCCGCGCGGGTCAACTGGTGCAAACCCAGCGCGCCTGCTTCAGGATTCGTCGCCGCCGTTTCCGCAGGAAAACGTGACGCAGTAGAGCCCGGAGACGCAGTTTTCCTCCCGGCGCACTGGCGTGCCGAGCAGTCGCGTGAGCATCTCGGTTTCGAGTTTCGCGACGATGGGAAAGGCGCGGATGAGGTCGAGGATGGGCGAATGGTGCTCGATGATGCGGACCTCGCCGTCGGTCGTTTCACAATCGCTCATGCAGCCGTCGTGATCGCGCAGGCGGGCAAGCCATTTCGCGCGCTCGGCGGTCGTCGTGCCTTTCAGTTTCGCTTTGTAATGCTCGGTCTTTTGCTGGAAGACGACGAGCAGGAGCTTCTCCGCGGCGGACTGGCCGAAGAGTCTTTGCGCGGACTCGAGCAGCTCGAGCGTCATCGAATTGCTCGCGACGGGGAAAAGCTCGTGGGCGCGCTGCGTGAGCCGGTAGAGCATCAGCGGGCGTCCCATTTTTTGCGCCTTCCGCCATGTGTCGAGAAAGCCACGCTTTTCCAAGTCGGTGCAGATGTCCTTCACGCCCATGTAAGACATGTCGAGCTTCGCCGCGATCTCGCGCACGGGCAGCCCCTGCGTGCGCTTGAGTGCGTTCACGACTTTTAGCCGCTGGCTGCGTCCGATCTGTTGGATGATGCGCTGGTTCACTGGGAAAAGCTGAAAGTAAAAAATCGAAAGCTGAAATCCGTCGCCGGGCATTGCCTGCCTGAAGCGGCGGGGACTCTCAAGACTCAACTCACCGCCCGATCGCGCCGAAATGCTTCAGCGCCTCGACCACGCCGTAGCTGCAAATCCCGGTGGCGATATAACCGCCCGCTTTCGTCACCGCGATTTTTACGGGATCGACCGCATTCCCCGGACACGCGACCCACTTCGCATGCGTGCCGTCGAGCATCGGCAAATCGTTCAGATGATCGCCCGCCGCAAAGATGTTTTCGCGCACGACTCCGCAGAGGCGGCCGAGTTCGGCGAGCGCGGTTCCTTTGCTGTAGTCTTCGTGGCAAAAGCGGACGTAAACCGTGTTGCGCATGTATTGAAAACCGGGCACGCGGCGACGCTCCGTTTCGAGGAATTCACACACGCGATCCATGTCCGCATCGGTCGTCGTGACGAGGCCGACCAAGCGCCCGCCCATGTGGATCGCCTGCGCTCCGGGCACCGTCGTTAGAAAACCGGAGATGTCCGCGAGAAGCTGCCCCGATTGCGCAAAAAGCGCATCGTGCGCGGCGGCACACCGCGCATTCCAGTCGCCGTAATCCTGCCAGGTTCCATCCGGCGCTTTGTGGAAAACTTCGCGCTCGGCCGTGAGCACATAGTCCGGCTCGATCGGAAACTCAAACTCCGCCAGCCCGTCGATGATGTGCTGCAACTCGCGCCCCGTATTCACCGCCCACAGGCAACCGCGCTTCCGCAATTCCACCAGCCCCGCAAACAACTCAGGCGAAACTGGCGGATCGACGTAGTGATCGACAAGGGTTCCGTCGAAGTCGGTGCTGAGAAGTTGGATCATGCGGCGGAAAGTTGAGAGTTGAGGGTTGAAGGCTGAGAGAACAAAGTAGCGGAAAGAGCGCGGTATATCGGCCCTCAACTCTCAACCCTCAACTCTCAACTAAAAATGAAATCCGCCTACGAACTCGCCATGGAACGACTCGAAAAGAAGTCGCCCACCGTCACGCTCACCGAAAATCAGAAAGCCGAGATCGCCGAAATCGAGGCCATCTTCAAAGCGAAAATCGCCGAGCGCGAAGTCTTCCTGCAGGACCAAATCGCAAAGGCGCAATTTGAGGGAAAAGCCGGCGAAGTCCTCGAACTTGAAGACCAACTCCAGCGCGAAATGCGGCGCATCCAGCAGGACTGCGAAGACAAAAAGGCCAAGGTCCGACCGAAGTAGCCGAGGCTCAGACCGTCAGCAGGTGCGTGCGGAGTTCGACGAAGGCGAAGAGCTCCAGCAGGTCGGCCACGTGGAAGGGCTTGATGAGCACCGTCCCATTCACGTTTGAAATAAAATCGGTCGCCTTCCCGTTCCCGCGATAGCCCGTCATGAAAATGAACCGGTCGCACAGGTGCGGGCGCATGCGCTCGACGGCGCGGTAAAACATGTCGCCCGGCAGCGTCGGCATCTGCATGTCGCACAGGATGATTTCGAAATCGCTCGCGAGCACTTCATGCACGCCCTCGACGCCGTTTTGCACGGCCACGACCGCGTAGCCGTTTTCATTGATGAACGTGGTCATAATCTCTTTGAAGGCCGGATCGTCTTCGAGGAGCAGCACTTTCTTTTTCCCGAGTGATCCCGGGTCGGGCTGGAGGCGGATGCCTGCGTTGGCCTTCGCCATCACTGCGCCGACGGGCGCGTTGGTGGTGGCTGGTGCGATTTGAGCGGTGGCGGACATAAAGATGAGCGTCGGTTTCAGTGCCTAAAAAGCAGAGACCATGCCTTGGGACGCCGGAAGAATAGCTGCGGCGCATCGCATCGCTTTCTCGCGCCGGGTGTCACCTCCGCGCCACACCGCAGCGCGGTCGCGGAGGCACGACGCGATTCGATGGCGCTTGGCGATTTTCTCAAACCACCGGCCGCAGGGCTCGCGAGCAGGATTTAGCGGAAAATGCGCTGGTGAAAGTCGCGTTGTCTGCCGATCAACGTTTCCCGCCGAAGAGAGAGCCGAGGATGCCGCGGATGATTTCGCGTCCGAGTCCGCTGCCGATGGAGCGGACGGCGCTGCCCGCCATTTTTTCGACGAGTCCGGGATGATGTCCGCCGCGTGGGCCGGTGCTGCCCATGAAGAGGGAGGACATCACCCCGCCGATGGCGCCCGCGGCATCAGAGGATTGCCTGGGTGCGGCGGGCGATGAAAGCGGCGCAGAGGTTTGCCCTCCGCGAACCGCCTGCTGGGTGCGCCCGGCGAGGATTTCGGAGGCGCTTTCGCGATCGACGAGTTTTTCGTAGATGCCGTAGATGAGCGAAGTCTGGATGGTCTGCTGGCGCTCGGCGGGGGTGATCGGCGCGAGTTGGCTGTGCGGCGGGAAAATGAAGGCGCGCTCGACGATGTTCGGCGTGCCGTTTTCGTCGAGCAGCGAGACGAGCGCTTCGCCGACGGCGAGTTGGGTGATGACGGCGGAGACGTCCAGTTTGGGATTTTGCCGAAAGGTGTCGGCGGCAGATTTTACGGCCTTTTGGTCGCGCGGAGTGAATGCGCGGAGGGCGTGCTGCACGCGGTTACCGAGCTGGCCGAGGATTTTGTCGGGGATGTCGAGCGGGTTTTGACTGATGAAATAGATGCCGACACCTTTGCTGCGGATAAGGCGGACGACTTGCTCGATTTTATCCTGCAAGGCTTGCGGGATGTCTTCGAAGAGGAGATGCGCTTCGTCGAAAAAGAAAACGAGTTTGGGTTTCTCGATGTCGCCGACTTCGGGGAGGCGCTCGAAGAGTTCGCTGAGGAGCCAAAGGAGGAGCGCGGCGTAAGCTCGCGGATTCGCCATGAGCTGGTCGGCGCAGAGGATATTGATCATGCCGCGGCCGTTGGCGTCGGTCTGGATGAAATCGTCGAGATTCATCGCAGGCTCGCCGAAAAACTTGTCGCCGCCTTGCTGCTCGAGCGTGAGCAGATTCCGCTGGATGGCTCCGATGCTGGCGGCGGAGACGTTTCCGTATTGGGTGGTGAATTGGGAGGCGTTTTCGCCGACGAACCGCAGGATGGCGCGGAGGTCTTTGAGATCGAGGAGCAGCAGGCCGTTGTCGTCGGCGATCTTGAATACGAGGTATAGGACGCCTTCCTGAGTGTCGTTGAGATTGAGCAGGCGACCGAGGAGGAGCGGCCCCATTTCGCTGATCGTAGCGCGGACCGGGTGACCGGAAGTGCCAAAGACATCCCAAAAGGTGACGGGGGAGCCGGTGTATTCGAAATCGGCCAGGCCCATGGATTTTACCCGTTCTTCGACCTTCGGGTGGCTTCCGCCGGGCTTGCCGATGCCGCTGAGATCACCTTTCACATCCGACATGAAAACTGGGACACCGATGGCGCTAAATTGCTCGGCGAGCACGCGCAAGGTGATGGTTTTCCCGGTGCCCGTCGCGCCTGCGATGAGCCCGTGGCGGTTGGCCATTTTGGGGACAAAGGAAAGCGTCTCGCTCGCTTGGGCGATGGGAAAGGGGTCAGCCATAATTACTAGATAATGACCAGAAGCCTGATGGGGAGCGAGAAGTTTGTGGCAATTTCATCGCCAAATGCGCGGTGCGTTCCTCCCGAAAAGCAAACAAGCGCGGGACCGAAGCCCCGCGCTTGTTTGAACCAACCATGAAACAATGATTACGGGCTGACCGGAGCCGGTGCCAGCTTGCGGCGGGTAAGGTTCGGCGGGAAGCCGAGGCCACCGGGCAGGTATGGCGTGCGCGGGCTGAGAAATTCACCGACGGGTGGGATGGATTTGCCATCCTTGTAGTCGCCTGCGTCCTTGCTGGAGTCTTTACTCGCATCGGCATATCCGCCGCGATCGGTGTCGCGCAGTTCCGCGACAGCTTCCGGTGTGAGGGAAAGCTCGTAGTCGTTTAGAGACACCTCGTTGAAGGCGTTCAGTTC
>JANLQB010000976.1:0-3579 GCA_031367565.1 Verrucomicrobiota bacterium | reverse complement strand
CCCGGTCGTGACGAGCAGGCCGTCGCGCACGCTAAAAGTGCCGGGCGCGACATTCACGGGCACCCAGCCGGTGAGATCTTTGCCGTTAAAAATTGGCGTGAGCGTTTCCGCATCGTCGGCGGCGAAGGCGGAGACGCTGAGGAGCAGGGCGAAAAGGGCGGGGAGTTTCATGTTGGGAAAAGTGGGCGCTGGATTTACCCGCGCACGGCTACTTCACGTAGATGAAATCGTTCGCGTTGCAAAAGCGCGTGGCAGATGACGAGCGTGGATACTGCGAGGCGCAGCTCAGCTCTTGCAAACCGAGCGCGCGACGATGGGAGATGATGTAGTGCTTCAACCGGCGCGTGCGGGCGGTAGGCGGCACTGCGCTCGTCCCGCCGATCGTCCACCAATACTCATCCCACCCCGCCACCCTGCCGTATTCATCGTGCCCGTTGATCTGCGGAAGCCCGCGCTTTTCACGCGCCATGTCCGCGTCGTACATCGCGCGGTATTCGCTTTCGGGAATGTTGCGTCCCATCACATTGATCGGCGTGCAGGCGCTCGTCAGCGAGAGGGAGAAAGCGGCGAGGCTGAGGGCGATTGCAGGTTTCATCGGCCGCCTGCCGGCGCGGCAAACGCGCCGGTGGGTTGGGCCGCTTGGATCTCCTGAAGTTTATCTGCCGGCAGGCCGGACGCGGCGAGCGCGGTCTCGGCAGCTTTCGGGTCTTTGCCGCGCCACATTTGGTAAACTTGGCCGACTGAATGAGCGCGCTGGGTTTCATCCTGCACGCTGCGCGCCCAATCCATCGCCGCCGCAGGATCGCGCTGCGCGACGACGGTAGCGAAAGTGCGGCGTGCGTTATCGAGTTCGGGGCCTTGCGGTTGTTTGGTGAGCCATTCGCCGGCGGCCCGCGCGTCCTGGCCGACCCACTGCATTACGACGCGATCGTAAAGCTGCGGCCTGTCTTTTTCCTCGGCTCCTTCGAGCATGAAGTCGGCGGCAGCGGCGGGCTTCGTCATCAACATCATTTGCGCGGCGGATTCGCGGACGGGCTTTTGCTCGGCGGCGGGAAGCGAGTGGACCCACGCGACGACGTCCTCCGGATTGCTCATCGCCCACTGGCCCACGAGGCCCTGGCGGAGTTGCGTGCGCTGCTCGGGCGGGAGGGAAGCGGTGCGCTCGATCAGGCGGCGGCGCGAGGATTCGTCCTGCGCGCTCATCGCGATGCCATTGAGCGCGATCGCGCGCGATTGGTCGTCGAGTGCGCCGAGGCGGGTGAGCGCGGATTCGAGATTGTTCGAGGCGATTCCGGCGAAGACGGAGCTGATGGCCATCATCCGGGTGCGATCACTGCCGTCGTCTTTACGCTCGGTTTCCATCCATTTCCAAACGACATCCGGCTCGCGTCGCGCCCATGTACTGAGAATCGAACCGGTCACGCCCATGTCGAACATCGAGCCTTTTCCCAATTTTTCCTGCGCGTAAGCCATCGCCGCGCGACCATCCGTCTCCGCCCACTGGCCGAGCAGCAGGGAGTAAAACATCATCTTCTGCTGTGGCTCGCGGACCGACTTTTCCACCTCCGACAAAGCCTCCTGAATCTGCGAATCATCCAGCTCCGCGATCGGCGCGATGGCGCGGAGCATGGAGCGAATATTCATCATGCCGCCCATGCCGCCGCCCATTTGCAGCCGCGCCTGCGCGATGATGGAAGGGATGTCGCGTTTCGTTCCACTCGCGTCGTCCCGTGTGCCTGCGGAGTGCGATGCGGGAAGCGAGGTTTTTTCGGAAATCGCGCCCGAACTCGTGCCGGCGATCGCGGTCCCGGCCGTGGAATTTTTCGCGGGATCTCCGCTGCCGCCGATGAAGTAAGCGGCAGCGATACTGGCGAGCCAGGCGGTGCCGACGAGGATGCGTGGTGTGCTCATGTTTTGGGGCTTTCCTGTTACTGAGGCTTTTGCGGCGGAAGGTTACACCCAATTTGCAAGGCAAAGCGATGTGCGCTTTCTGGGGCTGCACCGGCTAAAGCCGGGACTCCAAACGAACCGCCTGAAGGCGGGACTCGAACGGGGCTATTCCTCTTCGGGCACGTCGTGCGCTCGGGTCTCGAAGCGCGTGAACTCTTTCAGGAACGTCAGCGGCACATCGCCGACGGGGCCGTTACGCTGTTTGGCGATGATGAGCGTGGCTTTGCCCTCGGAGGCTTTTTTGTCCTCGTCGGTATCGGCGTAATATTCCTCACGCACGAGCAGGCCCACGAGATCGGCATCCTGCTCGATGCTGCCGGATTCGCGGAGATCGCTCAGCCTCGGCCGGCCTTTCGCGTCGCCGCTGCGGGATTCGGGATTTCGGTTGAGCTGGGCGAGGACGACGATGGGGACGTTTAGCTCTTTCGAGAGGGCTTTGAGGCCGCTGGAAATTTCGGCGATTTCGAGCTGGCGATTGTCCTGCGCGCGGCGGGTCGTGCTGCGGAGGAGCTGGAGGTAGTCGATGAAGATCGCCTGGATGTCGTGCTGCGATTTGAGGCGGCGGGCTTTCGCGCGGAGTTCGAGGATGGAAATGCCGGCGGTGTCGTCGATGAACATTTTCGCGGTCGAGAGTTTCGACGCGGCGGCGGTGAGCGCGGGGAAATCGCGCTCGCTGAGGAAACCGTCGCGCACCCGGCCAAGGTTCACTTTTGCCCGCGAGCAGAGGAGCCGTTGCACGAGCTGCTGGCTGCTCATTTCCAGCGAGAAAATGGCGACCGGTTTCCCGAGTTCCACCGCGATGTGCTCGGCGATGTTCATCGCGAACGCGGTTTTGCCCATCGAAGGACGCGCGGCGATGACGATCATTTCCGAGCCGTGGAGGCCGTCCGTCATTTTGTCGAAATCGGCGAGGCCGGTCGCGAGGCCGGAGATCGTTCCGCGGCGGTCGTACAGCTCCTGGATGCTGCCGATCGCGGACATGAGCTGATCCTTCAGGTTCGCGGCTTTGTCTTTGAAACGCTCCTTCGCGATTTCGAAAATGCGCGACTCCACTTCATCGAGGAGGACATGCACATCGTGCTGCTCGTCGTAGCTGCGCGCGGCGTATTCGGTGCAGACGCGGATGATTTCGCGGAGGGTGTATTTCTCCTGAACGATCTCGAGGTAATACGCGGCATTCGCGGCGGTCGGGAGGAATGTGAATAACTGGGTGACGAACGCCGCGCCGCCGCAGGAATCGAGCAAGTTTTTATCGCGCAGCCGCTGACAGAGCGTGATGACGTCGATGGGAGAATTTTTGTCCCACATCTCCAGCAACTCGGCGTAGATCGTCGAGTGCGAAGGGATGTGAAAATTCGTCGCAGCGAGCCCCTTCTCCGCACACAGCCCGCCGACTTCGCGAGGGGCGAGCAGCAGCGACGCGAGGATGCCCTGCTCGGCGTCCGGCGCCTGTGGTAATAACCTGTGAATATCCGGGAGATAACTGACCTTGTTTTGAAGGTCCGTGTCTCCCCGGTTTCCCGCTTTTCTCGCGGGCTTCGCACTTTTCGTGGAAGCCTCGTCTGCCATCCAGCGTTACTTGGTGTGCTTCGCCTTCGGCTTGGCCTTGAAGCCTTCCGTCTTTTCCTC
>JANLQB010000975.1:0-2360 GCA_031367565.1 Verrucomicrobiota bacterium | reverse complement strand
GCCGAAAGCACGCTCGAGTAGAGCCGCACGTCCTGCACTGCGCCGGTGAAAACTTCGCCGCCATTGCTGCGACGTCCGACCATCAGCGGCACTTTCGTGCGGATCGTGTTTTGCAATTTGTCATTCTCCACGCGCAGCTTTCTCGGAAGTCCATTCACGTAAATCTGGACACCCTTCGCCTTGCCCGAGCCGTCGTAAGTCACCGCCACATGCCGCCATTGATCCGGCTTCCCGGCTTCATCCGTCGTGCTCACTTTCAAACCATCGCCCGGCCAGTTGTTCACGATGTGGACTGCGATCTCATTACCTACATAAAAAATGTCCCACCCGCGATACCCATCCGCTTTGTCCATCCGCGCCACGATTCCGCCGGGCGCATTGCTCGCACCGGGCCGGAAAAACCAAGCGCTCGCGCTGAAAGCTTGATCCTTCTCGAAGTCGCCGAGATCGCCGAGGTCGATGCTCGACCCGTCCGCGACTTGCGCCGCCGGGCCGACTTTTCCATCCGGCTTCCACACCAGATTTGGCGGCAGCGCAAATGCCTGCGGTTTCCCATCGACAAAGCCTTTCGTGGACGTGCCCGTGCCTTCATTCAGCGAGACCTGCGCGAGCAGCGTCTTCGTGTAAGTCGCGTTCTCGATCGCCTCCGCATTCGCCGTGAGCTGCCACTTTTCAAAATCCACCGCGATCGCCTTCTGCCGCTCCGCGAGTTGCGCATTCGTCGCCGCGACTTCCGCCGGGATGGCCTCGAAACGTTTCGCGTCCTCGCCTTGCGGCAGCACCAGGATCGGTGCCGTGTCGCGCACGTTGCGATCCGTGTGATCCTGCGTCGTGTTGCGGAAGAAGGCCGTCATCGCATAAAAATCCTTCTGCGTGATCGGATCGAATTTGTGATCGTGACACACCGCGCAATTCGACGTGAGCCCGAGCCACACCCACGAGGTCGTCTCCACGCGATCCTTCGCGTAGTTCGCGAGATTTTCCTCCGGGATCGTCCCGCCTTCCGCCGTCGTGATGTTGCAGCGGTGAAACCCCGTCGCGATCAACTGCTCTCGCGTCGGCTTCGGCAAAAGATCGCCACCGATCTGCGCCACCGTGAAATCGTCGAAGCGCTCGTTGCGATTGAACGCATTGATGACCCAATCGCGATACGGCCAGATCTCGCGATAATTGTCGATATGCAGCCCGTGCGTGTCGCCATAGCGCGCCGCATCCAGCCAGTAGCGCGCACGATGTTCACCGTACCGCGGCGAGGCCAGCAGCGCGTCCACCAGCTTTTCATAAGCATCCGGCGCGGCATCATTCACGAAGGCCTCCACGACTTCCGGCGTCGGCGGCAATCCCGTGATGTCGAGCGACACGCGCCGCACGAGCGTCCGTTTGTCAGCCGGCGGCGAAGGCTTTAGTCCCACGCTCGCCAGGTTTTCCCGGATGAAGGCATCGACCGGATGCGTGCTTCCCGCCGGTACCGCCGCCTTCACTGGCGAGATAAACGCCCAATGCGGCTGCCACTCCGCGCCCTGCTCGATCCACTTTTTCAAAATCGCAACCTCCGCCGGCTTCAGCTTCTTGTGCTCCTTCGGCGGAGGCATGATGTCGTCCGGGTCCGTCGCAATGATGCGCTCGTAGAGCGGACTTTTCTCCGGCTGCCCCTTCACCACGGTCGGCCCCGTCTTGTCGCGCTCGGCGAAAAAACCTTCCTCACGGTCAAAACGAATGCCCTCCTTCCGTGATCCCGGATCAGGCCCGTGACAGTGGTAGCAATTTTCCGCGAGAATGGGCCGCACATCGCGATTAAAAAGCACGCGATCTTCCGCCGCCAACACCGCGAGAGGACCTGCGAACATCGCGCAGAAAGAAATGGAGAGACGAGTCATCGCGCGTCACTACACGAGAAAGCCCCCTTTTTCGTGAACTTTCTTGTCAATCACCCCTATCTTTTGGCGTCATTGCCGCAGAAACCTGTCGTTTCGACTTCGTTGCCGAATCCGTCAAAATGCAACGCATCTTTTTCAACAATCCTCGAATGAGCTTGTCAGCAAACGGGACGTCAGCATTTGCCCTACTTCTCCTGCGGCGATGCTTTGTTTGAGTCCGCGACCAATTGCTCCGCTTTTGCGATCAAGGCCATTTCCTCGCGCAAGAGTGTTCCGCTCCTCCCGATTTCTAGAAAATGCGCCGCCTTTTCCGGTGTGGGGCTCGCCGCGAGCATGATGCCGTAGTAGGCGGCGATGGATGGTTCTTCGAGTCGGCCTGGAGGGAGCTTTTCGAGCACTTTGAGGCCATCCGTGGTCCGGGCCGCGCAATGCAGGGCGAACGCGTATGTCGATGCGTAGGTGGGATTCTCAGGGTTTTTGGTG
>JANLQB010000954.1:0-6157 GCA_031367565.1 Verrucomicrobiota bacterium | reverse complement strand
GTCATGGTGGAGGAGGGGATGAAAGTGGACGCCGGGCAGGTGCTCGCGCGGCTGGATGCCTCGAACGTCGAAGCCAGCCTGCACCTCGCGCAGGCGCAGATGCTTTCCGCCAAGGCGATGATGGAAGAGACGCGGCCGAATCTCGTCTTCGCGCGGCAGGAGCTGAAACGTGCGAGCGACCTCGCCGCGACGAAGGCTGTGAGCGAGTCCGACCTTCACCGCCGCGAATCCGAATACAAAGCCCTCGAAGCACGCCTGGAACGGCAGGACGCCGAAATCGCCGTCGCCAAAAGCGAGATCGCGAGCTGGCAGCAGCAGGTCGATGACGCCACGATCCGCGCTCCATTCGCCGGAGTCGTCACCGTGAAAAATGCGCAGCCCGGCGAGATGATTTCGCCGATGTCCTCGGGCGGTTTCACCCGCACGGGCATTTGCACGATCGTCGATATGGCCTCGCTCGAAATCGACGTGGACGTGAACGAAAGTTTCATCAACCGCATCCAAGCCGGCCAATCTGTCGAAGCTCGGCTCGACTCGTATCCCGAGTGGCGCATCCCCGCAAAAGTCATCGCCATCATCCCCACCGCCGACCGGCAAAAAGCCACCGTCAAAGTGCGCGTCGGCTTCGATGCGCTCGACCCGCGCATCCTCCCCGACATGGGCGTAAAGGTCGCCTTCCAAAGCGCCGAGTCCGCGCCTGCCGCGACCGTCACCGGCGTCCTCATTCCAAAGAGCGCCGTGCAGGACGCGAGCGGTCGCGCCGTCGTCTGGGTGCTGCGCGATGGGCGAGTCGAGCGCCGCGCCATCACCGTCTCGAACACCGACGCGAGCGACGGCACCATCTCCGCCGGACTCGCCGCCGGCGAGCGCGTCGTCCTCGATCCATCACCAGCATTGACCGACGGCGCGCGCGTCGTGGAAAAGAAACCATGAGCACAGAAAACGGCGCACTCGTCCGCATCCACGGCGTCACTAAATCTTTCCGCCGCGGCTCCGAAGACATTCACGTCCTTTCGAACCTCGACCTCGAAGTAAAACAGGGCGAATTCCTCGCGCTGATGGGTCCGTCCGGCTCGGGGAAATCCACCCTGCTCAATCTCATCGGCGGCCTCGACCGCGCCAGCACCGGCACCGTCCAGATCGGTGCGGACCGCATCGACCAACTCGGCGACCGCCCGCTCGCCGCCTGGCGCGCGCGCCACATCGGCTTCGTCTTCCAATTCTACAACCTCATGGCCGCGCTCGACGCCGAGCGCAACGTCGAGCTCCCGCTCCTCCTCACCCACCTCTCCAAAAAAGAGCGTCGCGAACACGCCGCTACCGCCCTCAAAGTCGTCGGCCTTGCGCACCGCACGCACCATTTTCCACGGCAACTCTCCGGCGGCGAACAGCAGCGCGTCGGCATCGCCCGCGCCATCGTCACCGACCCCACGCTGCTCCTCTGCGACGAGCCCACTGGCGACCTCGACCGCAAAAGCGGCGACGAAATCCTCACGCTGCTCCAAGCCCTCAATCGCGAGCACGGCAAAACGATCGTGATGGTCACGCACGATCCCCACGCCAGCGCCCGCGCGAGCCGCACGGTGCATTTGGACAAAGGCCAGCTTTCCGCGCAGCCGGCGGCGTAGCTTCGTTCCCGGACGCGCGATGGCCTCGATGAAAAAGAAGTTGAAACCGTTTCGGAAGAACGGGGCCGTGGGCGCGAAAAAGAGCGCGAGCAAGTCCTCCAAAGACCGGCAAATCGTGTTGCTGGATCAGGGCGCGCTGCGGCGGAAGGCGGCTTCGGAATGCAGCCAGGAAATGGCTCGGCTGGAAAAGGCGAAGGCGGGATGGAAGCGATTTGAAGACGAGGACAAAGCGGGTTTTCGCCGGTGGATGGCGGCGACTTTCGGCGCGGTTTTGAGCCGGTTGCGGGAGCTGGAATCGAAGCTCGGAGAAAAGGAGGCGCTCGTTCGCGAGGTCGATGAGGAAATGTTTTTCGACGGGGCGCGGAGCCACCGAGCGGCGTTCGCGCGGGTCCAGCGTCGTCGCGATCAGCCGCCGGTTGAGCCGGATCGCGGAGCGGGCTCGCCGCCGCCGGAGGAAAAACACGGTGCCAAGTTTGACGAGATTCCCGAGATCGAGATTGAATTTCTATTCGAGGATTTCCTGCGTAGCGCGCTGGGGATGAATCCCGATCGGATGAGCGAGGCGAAGTATGAGAAGATGTTCGCGGACTTTAAGGCGAAAATCTTCGGCCAGCCCGAACCGGAACCAGAACGGCAACCGCAGGCCGCGCCTCCGAAGCCACGGGACAATCGGATCAAGGAAATTTACCGGCAACTCGTCCGCCGACTTCACCCGGATACTCGCGCGGATAACGATACGGAAGTTTCGGCGCTCTGGCACGAGGTGCAGGAGGCTTACAGCGCGGGAAACCTCGAGCGTCTCGAAACGCTGCTCGCACTGACCGACATCCAATCGAACGCGACCGGCGAACACACGAGCCTTTTTCAGATGCGGGCGGTCTTGAAGGAATTGCGCCGCTCGTTCAACGCTCTCCAGCGAAACCTTTCCGCCGCGAAGAAAGACCCGGCGTGGAATTTTGCGCGGCTGCCGGATCACTCGGCGCTGCAAAAGCGCGTGGCTCGCGAACTCGAGTCGGAGGTTTCGTTCCTGGAGCGTCGGCTCGGAGATATCGAGGCGTTGATCGCGAGTTGGTCCGGCAGTCCGAAGTCGCGGAAAATGCGGGCGACCAATTCTCGTCAGACAGATTTTCTATTTTGAGCGAATTCCCGCCAGCACGATTTAGTGCGAAGGCGGCGTCGAATTTTTGGCCCGCGCTTTTGCGGCAGCGGGCATCGCGGGAGCTGTCGTTTTTACGGAAGTCGTTACCGCCGTCGCCCGCCGCGATTGAATCGGTTTGCCCGGTGTTTCCGGCTCCGGTTCGAGGAGCGGCAGGTCTAGGTATTTGTCGAAATCCTTTTTCTGGTAGGTCTTGTTCACCAGTTCACTTTTCGCGACTTCGCTGGCCGTTACCCGGTCGATATCCGCGCTCCGATTCACGATCGTCGGTGTGAGGAAAATCATCAGCTCACTCTTCACATCGTTTTTCACCGTGCGGCGAAATGGCATCCCGAACACGCCGGGAATGTCGCCAAGCAGCGGAATCTTCCGCACGGATTCGATCTTCTGCGTTTGCATCAGCCCACCGATCACCACGGTTTTTCCGTTCGGCGTCACGACCACCGTTTCCGCAGAACGTTTCGCGATCACCGGCGCGCTGGCGTTGCTGGAAATCGGGACGGTTTGATCCGTGAGCGAAGAAATCTCGGGCGCGACGATCATCTCGACCGTCCCTTCGGACGTGATGAATGGAGTCACGCGCAAGATCACTCCGATGTTATCATAGGTGATCGTGTTGATGATATTGCCGTTGTTGTCCGTGCGGCTGTTCGTGACAAAGGGAACCTCCTGGCCGACCACGATCACGGCTTCCTGATTGTTCCGCGCCATGATCGAAGGCCGCGAAAGCACTTCGACTTTTCCTTTCGTGGAAAGCGCGCGCAGCGTCGCCGACCAGTCGTCGGTGAGCACGCGGGCAAACGTGCCATCGCTGTTGGCGAGCACGTCTTTCGCGACGCCGAAAATGCTTCCCGCGCCGATCGTATTTGCCGCGCGTGCTGCCGCCGAAAGATCGGTTGAGCGAGTCGTCACCGTCTGATTGCCGGTCGTCCCACTCGTCGTCGTCTTCGTCGTGCTGCCGGTCACCGCACCCGTGCCCGTTTCGTTTTTAAACGTGTAGTTCGCCTCGATGCCGATGTCGGAGCTGTTGTTGTAAGTCACTTCCACGAACACGACTTTGATCAGCACCTGCGGCTTCGGTTGGTCGATCATCTTGATCACCTTCATCAATTGCTCGTGTGTCTCCTCATCCGTCACAATGACGAGCGACCGCGTCTCGGGATCGACCTGGATCACCGCGTCGCCAAGTTCCGTGTTGCTCCGGTATTGGCGTGCCCCGCCGGTGCTGCTGCGGCTGGTGCCGGTGCTTCCAGTGTTGCCTCGCTGAGAAGTGGCACCCGTGGTTCCGCGTGCGGCACCGCCGGGTCGCGCCGTCTGCGCTTCCAGATCCGTGGCGAAAAGGAGCGCGACGATCGAGGCCGCGAGAAATCGAATAGAAGAAGTTTTCATGGGAAGAATCGTGTGAAATTTCAGCGGCCGCCTGCGCGCCCTCCGCCGCCGCCGCCAGAGTTGGAAACGTCCGACGTGTCCATCGTCGCGCCGTTGGAACTGCGATTTTGGAGCCGGCTCCCGTTCTGCGAAGTGGTCGTGATCGCGCTCTGATCGCCGAGCATCCCGCGCAGGACATTCGCCACGCCTTGCACATCCGCGTGCTCGAGCGAATGCACGTAAACGCGCTGCTTTTTTGCATCGGTCGCATCGAGCCGCCCGACGGTCTCCGCGAGCTGCGTCATCGTATCGCGCGAAGCCGTGATGACGAGTGAGTTGGTGCGCGGGTCGCCGACGGCGACGACTTTTGTCTGAAGCAGCGCGCGCCCGCTCTGCTGGTTCGTACTGGTCTGTTGCTGCTGCTGGCCTGGAAAACCTCCGAAGGAACCGCCGCCGCGATTGCCTTGTCCGTTGCGACTCTGCGCCGCCGAATTCGAAGTGTCCGGGTAAAGTTTCGTCAGCGTTTCCGCGAGTTCCGTCGCGTCCGCGTGTTGCAGCCGGAAAATGCGCGTCTCGCTCACGGCGTCGATGCTCGTGTCGAGCTTCTCGATCACGTCCGTAATCTCCGGGATCAAATCCGCCGCCGCACTCACGATCAGCGAATTACTCTGCTCATCCGCCACCGCGACCACGCGCGACGCCGCTTGTTTCGCCTCGCTCTGCGGCGCAGATTGTCCGCCGCCCGGTCCTCCCTGACCGCCGCCTGGTCCGCCGAAACCGCCAAACCCGCCTCCTCCACGATTTCGCCCGCTGTTGCCGCTACTCGAACTGTTCACTTGAAAGAGCGAGGTCACGATCGTCGCCAGTTCTTTCGCATCCGCAAAGCGCAGCGGATAAACGTGAATCGTCGAAATGCTCGCGAGCGAAGTGTCAATCGCACGGATGATTTGCGCGATGCGGCGGATGTTCGTCTGCGTGTCGGTGAGGAGGATCGAGTTCGCGCTGTCGTTCGCACTGATCGTCGCGTTATCGGAAAGCAGCGGCTGCAAGTTTTCCACCAGCTTTGCCGCCTCGCCGAACCGCAAGGGCATGATCTGGGTGACCATCGCATCGTTCCGCGGGATCTGGTCGGGATCACTCGTGATGGCCACCGGGATGTCCCGCTTCTTGGCATCCTTGGCATTCACGATTTTCAAAATGCGCCCGTTGCGAATCGCGGTGAACCCTTTCTCGATCAGCACCGCATTCAGCAGGTCCACGGCTTCCTCCTTCGTGATCTCCTGGTGGCTCACCACATTTACCGTCCCGCTCACCGTCGCCTCCTGCACCACGATGAAGCCCGCCGCTTCGCTCAAATAATTCAGCACATCTGTGAGCGATGCGTTTTGGAAATTGAGGATCAAGCCGCCTTTCGTGGTGGGCTTTGCGGCGGCGGCAGCAGGCGGTGTTGCGTCGGTTTTTGGAAGTGGCGCGGCGGCTTCCGGTGCAGGCGGTTGCGCGGCGGCGGGAGGCAGCGTCGCGGGCGTCACCGGCTTGGGCAGCGCGACCGGATCGGACTTCGGCTGTTGCGCGAGCGCCACCCAGGGGAGAAGCAGCAGCACGGTGAAGAGCGCAAGTGGGCGGGGCAGGGGTTTCATAGTGGGCATTTGGGTGAAAGGTGGTGGGGGAAATTTCCGGGGAGCGCACGTGTCTTGCGTGCGGGCAAAGGCGTCCCGCCTGTGCGGACTTTTTTCGAGGTGGGTTTCAGAAAAATCATCGCGTCTCCGATGGCGGATGCGCCGGGAAGTTCGTTTCGGCGGGACGCCAAAACCAGCACGCGAGACGCGTGGGCTTCGCGGAATTTTCTGCGCGCGGTCTTCATTTGCCCATCTCCTTCGCGCGCCGTTCCATCATCTTTCGCAAGACCTCGCTTTTGGCATCCGAGCCCGCGGGCGGCGCGCTCGCCGCCGGTGCTGTTCCACTCTCCGGGCTGGCCGGGAGCGTCGTTCCCTCGGCATTCGAAGCA
>JANLQB010000950.1:0-3739 GCA_031367565.1 Verrucomicrobiota bacterium | reverse complement strand
CGCGCGCTTGCTCCGGCGTGAAGTGGGAGATTTTGAAAAGCGGCATCGCGACGTTTTCGACGACGGAAAATCCGGGCAGCAGAAACGGCGCGGCGAAAAGGAAACCGCAGCGTTGATTGCGCAGCTCGTCGCGATCCGGCTCGGCCAGCGCGGCGACATTTCGCTTTTCAAAAAACACCTCGCCGCTCTCCGGCGCATCGAGCAGGCCGAGCACGCGGAGCAGGCCCGCGCTTTCACCCGTGATGAAATACAGCTCGCCCGCGCGAATGCGCAGCGAGACTCCGCGCAGCGCGTGGCCGTCGGCGGCACACGTCACGTTGCGGAGTTCGAGGACGGGCTGGGAGGGATCGCTCATCGGTCAGAATCGGAACATCGTCTGGGTTGCGGCGGATTGTGCGGGAGTCGCACAGCGTTTGTAAACGCAGACCCAGCTCGCGAGCAGCCAGCCAAACACGAGACCGGCGATCCACGGAAAAAGCAGCGTCCACAAAACCCACGGCGCGGTGCCTTCGCCGAGGCCCACCGCCATGATGCGCTGGAGCGCGTGCAGCGCAAAGCAGTGCAGCGCCGCGACGATAACGAACCACGCGAACGGCCACCAGTGATTGCGCAAAAAGGTGCGGTGATCGCGGAACGCTGCACCGAGCGATTCGCTGTGAAAGACGAGCGTGATTTGCATCGTCGCCGCCACGAGTGCGAAGACCGCCAGCAGACCGCGCGCAATCGTGAGCCGGTGCGCAAAAACTTCCTGCTCGGGGAACCAGCCCGCAAACGGAGCGAAGCTGCGCAGGATGATCGGCAGCTCGATGAAGACCACGCTGAACAGCATCACGAGGCCCGCCCATTTCACCACGGAGCTGAAACGGCGCAGCGCAACGTCGATCAGATGCCCGCGCGTGAACGTGAGCCCGCGCACCCAGATGAAAGCGAGCGAGATGAGATAAACCTGCGCGAAGAGCCCGCACAGATATTCGAAAAGGAACGAGAGCGTGACGACGACGCGCGACCATTGCAGAAACGATTCCGCAGCGGTGTCCGACAAGCGAAGCATCTGCGGAGCGACGTAGAGCAGCGGCTTGGCGATGGCGGCGAGCGCGCACACGAGGATGCCGAGATGCACGGCCCAACCGGCGATGCCGAGCCGCTCGTGCAGCGCGCGGATGAGCACGCCCTGATGCCCTCCGCGATTGATCAGCAAAAGGATGGCGGCCAGTGCCGACACGGGAAACGTGGCGACGAGGCAATTGAAAATACCAGCGAGCGACTCGAAAGCGGGCAGGCGGCTTTCGTAGAGCGCGAAGACAAGGGCCTCATGCGGCAGCCACCAAAATGAACTTCCCGCGTCGGTGAACCACGTCTCGGAATTTCGCAGCCAGAAAAACACCGGACGATCTCCGTCCGGCAAAACGCACGCAAAGTAGATGCGTTGCGCGAGCTGGAAAAGCGCGGCGCAAAATCCAAATAAACCGGGCACCGCCCACAACGCCGAATAGCGCCGCAGCGCGCGGAATCCATCGCGCAAACTCTCACGCACGGGGTTCGTCCACATCATCAGCGCATAGCCGGCAATCGCGCAGCCGACGAGCGCGAGCGGGCTGAGCGCGAGGACGGCGAATGACATTTCAGAGACCACGCGCGACTAAGGACGAAGGACGCGCGGATGCACAAGCCCGAAGCGGATTTTCCGCACGCGGAATGCGATCCCGTCCTAGAAACGAAGCCCATGAAAAATTCCCTTTCCGTTTCCTTCGTCATCCTCGGCCTGCCTGCGGGCGCGATTCACGCCGCAGAACCACTTCGCATCACTTTCGGAAATGCGGAACTCGCGCCCGGCACCAAACGCGTTTCGGCGGACTCTATTTACTTGCGCGAAAATGGATTCGGTTTTGCGCCGGGCGCGGCGATTCGACCGTGTGCGATCCGCCGAGCGAACCGTTCGCGAAGTCCCTCGCGGATGACCTGCCGCCTTTCGACCCTGCGCATCCCGATCCCGTCGAAACATTCGCCCTTCCTCCGAGCCCGCAGATGACTGAACTAACCCCGCTCGGCAACTCACCTTTTCCATCTAACTAGTTGGAGGATTGCCGCCTTGCACGCAGCGACCGCCTTCCCTAACCTTCGCACCCATGAAAGCACTCCTCCTTTTGATCGCCCTCCTCGCCTCCGGCGCAGCCCTCAACGCAGCGGACGCTACGCCTTCCGCGCAGCTCAGCCAGTTCAAGCTCGGCAACTATATCACCGGCCCGCAAGTCACCCTCGACAACGCCGTGGGAAAAGCCGTGCTCATCGAAGCATGGGGCGTCAACTGCGGGCCGTGCCTCGCGAGTCTGCCGGACATCGAAAAAATCTCCAAGCGTTACAAAGACAAGATGCTGGTCTTCGGCGCGCATTCGCAAAACGCGAGCGACGATCAGGTGAAGGAAATCGTGAAGAAAAACAAGCTGAGCTACACGATCACGCACGGCGTCACGAGCCCGGTGCCGTTCAATGCCATTCCTCGTGTGTTCGTTTTCGACACGAAAGGCGCGCTGGTGTATTTTGGCAGTCCCTTTGAAAAAGATTTCGAGCGCTCGCTGCGCAAGGCCGTGGGCGGTGCCAGCGGCAGCCCGGACGCCAAGCCGAGCGGACTCGATTATTTGAAAAAGCCGTCGGCCTAGGCGGAGGGCGACAGGAATTCTCGCCATCCGGCAGGTCGCGGTTCTACATTTCGTGCCGCCATGAAAATCCCCGCCTTCATTCTCACCACGCTCTTAACCGTCCTCGCGTCGGCCTTTGCCCAGACTCCGAACGAAAAGAAAAATCCCGCCGACGAATATGAGGCGCGGAAGCACGTCGCCACTGACGGGCAGACGCTGAACTACCGGCTGCTAAAGCCGCTCAACTACGACGCGACGAAGAAATATCCCGTCGTCCTTTTCCTCCACGGCGCGGGTGAGCGCGGCGACGACAATGTGTCGCAGCTCAAACATGGCGCACCGCTTTTTCTCAAACCCGAGGTGCGGGAAAAGTATGCGTGCTTCGTCGTCGCGCCGCAGTGTCCGGCGGAGCAAAAGTGGGCGGACATCGACTGGTCGAGCGACACGCCGATGCAGCCGGAAAAGCTGAGCCCTTCGATGGCGCTCGTGCTTTCGGCCATCGAGTTACTGCAAAAGGAATTCAGCATCGACCCCGACCGGCTTTACGTGACGGGACTTTCGATGGGCGGATACGGGACGTGGGATTTGATCACGCGCTTTCCGGAAAAATGGGCGGCGGCGGCACCGGTCTGCGGTGGGGGCGACAAGAGGAAAGCGGCGCTCGCGAAGAGCGTGCCGATCTGGGCTTTTCACGGCGTCGAAGACCATGCCGTGAAACTCGTGCGCACGGTCGAGATGATCGACGCGATCAAGGCGGCGGGAGCGAATCCGCTCTTCAGCGAGTATCCGTATCTCGGCCACGATTCGTGGACGACGGCCTACGGCGAGCCGGAGTTTTTGCCGTGGCTTTTCACGCAGCGTCGCGGGCAGCCTGCGGTCGCTTTCGAGAAAATCGCGCGCCCATTTGCGCAGCCGCCGTCGAACCAAGCACCGGGCGCGGGACCGATGCAATCGGGACTGTGGTTTCGCGGATTGTGGCAGGGGCGACGCTCGGAGTGGGACAAAGCGAAGGCAGCGGATCAAGGCGCAGTGGTGTTCTTTGGCGATTCGATCACGCAAGGATGGGGCTCGTTGGCTCAGGATTTTCCGAAGCTGAAAGTGGC